>VHCL01000006.1 GCA_016871725.1 Verrucomicrobiota bacterium
GCCTAGGCCGAGGTAGAAGGAAGTCTTGGCGCCGGAGCCTTCGGCCGCGAGCGTGGGCGGGATCAGCGCGACCCAGACGAACGCGACCGCCGCGACGAGCATGCCGAGCATCACGACCTTGCGCTGACCCAGCCGCTTCACCAGCTGGCGGGCGAGACCTTGGGCGAAGATCATGCAGGCGCCGTTGAACAGGAAGAGCCAGGCGTTGTCCCGCGGGCTGTAGGCGAACAAAGCCAACGTCAGGAAGACGATGGTGTTCTCCATGCCGGTGAAGGCCACCTGGTAGACGAGGTTGGCGAACGAGGTGCGCCGGACCGCCGAGGACCGGACCGTCGCGAGGTCGAAGACCGAGGGACGCTTGGCGTCGGCCGAGGCCCGGCGCTCCGGCGAGAGCGTCTCCGGGAAGAACCTCACGACCAGGAGGAAGTTCAGGAGCGCCAGCGAGGCCGCGATGGCCGCCGGCACGGAGAACGGATTCAGCCCGAACGAACCCGCGGCCGGTCCGTGGGCGAACTGCGCCGAGGAAGCGAGGCCGCCGATGACCGGACCGAAGACGAAGCCCAGGCCGATGGCGATGCCGACGACGGCCATGCCCTTCGTGCGCTCCTTCTCCTCGGTGATGTCCGCCGCGGCGGCGCTGGCCACGGCGATGTTGCCGGCCATCATGCCCGAGACGAGCCGGGTGACGACCACGAGCCAGAACTGCGCCGCGAAAATCCAGAGGAGATAGGAAAGCGCGTTGCCGGCCAGCGTGATGGTCAGGATGCGACGGCGGCCCAGACGGTCCGAGAGCGCCCCCCAGATCGGGGAGAACACGAACTGGAGCAAGGAGTAGAGGGTGCTGAGCAGCCCGCCGAAGAGGACCGTCTTCTTGAAGACCGTGTCGCCCCCCATCCATTCCGCGGCCGCGTTCATGGAGCCGATCAGGGTGCCGGCCGCGCCTTCCGTCCGGATGTAATGGTCGAGGAGGTGCGGGAACAGCGGGATGATGATGCTGAACCCCACGATATCCATGAACACCGTCAGGAAGATGAGTCCGAGGATGCGGCGCTGGGGGAGGACGGCGGGGGCGGACATGGGCCTCACGATGGGGTCTCCCCCTCCCCGTGCAAACAAAACAGCGGCTTGCGGCGGCGCGGGCGGACGAAGAGGATTGGCTCATGCGTTTCTTCGCCGTCCTCACCCTGGCCCTGGCGGGCTCCGTCGCCGGCGAGGCCGCCACCGACCCGAAGCTGCTGCTCATCGAGCAGAAGCTCGGCGGCTTCGACGACCGCGACTACGCCGCCGCCGTCGAGAAGACCCTCGGGGAATTCGAAGGCCGCACGGGCGTCGCGCTCCGGCCGGGCGAGCTCAAGCGCTGCGGCCTCAAGCTGTCCTCCGAAGGCGGGGCCGGCCTCGCCACGCCCAAGCCGCTGGTCCGCGCGCTCACGGCCGCGCTCCTCCGCCGCGGCTTCGGCCAGGGCGCGATCGCCTTGTGCGACGCCAAAGCGGACAACCTCCGTCAGGCCGGCTTCCTGCCTTCGCTGTCCTCCCAGCCCGACGCCTTCGAAGGCTTCCCCGTGCTCGCCTGGGAGACCCTCGCGCCGGGCTGGGCGGCGGACAACCGCCTGCGCTACGAGAACCAGGTGCTGCCTCGCCCGGGAACCCCGGCGGTGCCGTGGGGCGACGCGCGCGTGAGCGTGCTCCCGAAGACGCTCGTCGATGAGGTCGATTTCTGGATCAACCTCCCGGTGCTCAGCGACAGCCGCGCCCTCGGCGTGCACGGCGCGATGGCCGCGGCCTCCATCGGCAACATGGCCAACGCCGAACGCTTCCTGGAAAACCCCTTCAACGCCTCGAAGGCCGCGGTGGAAGTCTGCGCGATCCCGAAGCTCGCCAAGCGCAACGTGCTGACGATCCTTTCGCTCGAACGCTACCAGGTGCTCGGCGGGCCGGGCTTCGACGCGAGCTGGTGCCGCTCCGAGAAGACCTTGCTCGGCAGCGCCAACCCGGTGATCATCGATTTCATCGGGCTCCAGAAGATCAACGCCGCCCGCGCCGCGAGCGGCGTCGCGACGATCCATCCGGAACCGCCGATCTTCGCCGCCGCCAACGCGGGTGAGATCCGCCTGGGCACCTGCCGCCCGGCCGACATCACCCTGGTCCGTCTCCCCGCTCCCTAAGCCGCGAGCCGGCGCAGGTTGTCGGCGCCGGCGCGGAATGCGGCGAGCTGGAAGCGGCGGTAGACCGGCAGGCCGCACCAGACGAACCAGCGGCTCGGCCGGACGTGATAGGAGACCGTGAGCACCAGCTCGTCGCCGACGCGCGTCACCTCGGCCCGCCAGGCGCCGCGGCCGTAGTGACGACGCGTGGTGACGTACCCCAGCGCCACGCGCTCCTCGCCCGACTCCGCGACGTCGACCTCGACGACGGCGGGCAGCAGCAGGGGCGCGAGCCCCGGGAGGCTGGGGACGAACAAGCCCAGCCCGAGGCGGTCGCCGACGCGCACCGCGCGGCCTTCGTCTTCGAACTGGGTCCGCCGCACCATCACGTGCTCCGGATAGAAACGATAACCGAGCAGAGCTGCCTTCACCCGCGCGAAAGCCTCCGGCGACCACGCGCCGACCACGACGCGGTGCGTGTCGGCGAAGACGGCCGTCGCCCGGTCGCCGGCCTCGACCGGCGTAGACAGGTCGGGCGCGGGTGCGGCGACGTCATCGAACGCCGGCGCCTGGGCCGCGAGCAACAGCGCGCCGAGCAGGTTGAGCGAACCGTGCACGGCCGCCATCTGCGGGATGGTGAGATAGTCCCAGCCGAAGGCGTGCGCGGCGGTGTAGCCGACGCCGAGCAGGAAGCCGGGGACGAGGCAGACGTAGGGCCACGGGCCGCGCCGGACGGGCATGAACGCCGCCCAGAGGAGGAAACCGGCGGCGAAGACGGCGGCGGCCACGACTTCGACGGCCCCGGGACGCAGCGGATCCGTCCGCAGCGCGAAGCACAGGGCGGTGGCCGGAGCCCCGGCCACGTACAGCCACTGGCCGAGGTCGCGCCAGCGGCACCGCGCGAGCGGCCGCTCGCTCGCCGCCATCGCCAACGGCAGCACGCCGAAGGTGATCGCGAAATGCACGGTGGTCAGCGTGGCGAGCGGATCGGGGAAGCCCGCGAAGGTGCGGTCATAGCGCGACCAGACCCAGGCCGTCGCGGCGACCAGCGGACCGGAGGCGGACAACATCTCGAGGAAGCGACGCGGCGGCGGCGCGAGGTCGTCGGCCAGGAAACGGCGCAGGCCGTGCGCCCAGAGCCAGAGCGCGAAGAACCCCGCCGGCGCGGCGGCCACGGCCATGACGAGGCCGGGGGCGCCGGAGAAGAGCATGGCCAGCAGCCAGACCCACAGGGCGGGGGCCGTGAGCCGATCGAGCCAAGCCGGGAAACCACGGTCGAGATGCTGCGCCCAGACGAGCGCCTGCCAGAAGCAGAGCGCCGCGATGATCGTGAACCAATCGACGGCAGCGAGGCGGTCCATCGCCCCAGCCTATGGGCGCAAAAAAGGCGGTCAAGGGAGGTCCCTCGCCGCCTGCTGTCTCATAAGGCCGGCTTCAGAGCTTCAGGCCGAGGGCTTCGGAGGCCGTCGCACGCTCTTCGAGCAGTTCCTTCTCGGTGATCGCGATCTTCTCCTTGGAGAAGGCGTCCAGCGGCAGGCCCTGGACGATCTCCCAGGAGCCGTCGGCCTTGGTGCGGAGCGGGTAACCGAACATGATGCCCGGGGTGATGCCGTAGTCCCCCTTGGAAAGGACGGCCACGGAGTGCCAGTCGCCCGCCGGCGTGGGGAAGTGCAGGCTGCGCAGGGTGTCCAGCGCGGCGTTGGCGGCGGAGGCGGCCGAAGAGGCGCCGCGGGCCTTGATGACGGCGGCGCCGCGCTTCTGGACGTCCGGGACGAAGGTCTCCTTGAGCCAGGCGTGGTCGGTGATGACCTGGGTCGCCGGCTTGCCGCCGATGGTGGCGTTGGTGAAGTCCGGATACTGCGTCGAGGAGTGGTTGCCCCAGATGGCCACGTTCTTGACCACGGAGTTATGGGCGCCGGCCTTGCCCGCGAGCTGCGACTTGGCGCGGTTCTCGTCGAGACGGGTCATCGCGAAGAAGTTCTCCGCGGGCAGGCTGCCGGCGGAACGCAGGGCGATGAGGGCGTTGGTGTTGCAGGGGTTGCCGACGACGAGGACCTTGACGGACTTCTTGGCGTTGCGCGCGATGGCTTCGCCCTGGCCGATGAAGATCTTGCCGTTGATGCCGAGCAGGTCCTTGCGCTCCATGCCGTCCTTGCGCGGGACCGCGCCGATGAGCAGGCACCAGTCGGCGTCCTTGAAGCCTTCGTTGAGGTCGCCGGTGGCGACGACGTCCGTGAGCAGCGGGAACGCGCAGTCCTGAAGCTCCATGACCACGCCGGCGAGGGCGTTGAGGCCGGGGCCGACTTCGATGAGATTGAGGGCGACCGGCTGGTCGGGGCCGAAGACGGCGCCCGAAGCGAGGCGGAAGATGGCGGCGTAACCGATGTTGCCGGCGGCGCCGGTGACGGCGACGCGAATGGGGGACTTGGTGGCCATAGGAGTGGGCCTATCTAGTTAGGCCCGCCCCCGGGAGTGAAGCGGAAACTAGAGCCCGAGCTCCCCTTGCATGAGGTCATCAGCGGCCGGCGCCGACATGCTGTCGCGAACTAATTGTGACAGAGGGGCGGCGGACCGTCCTTCCAGTCCGCACAGCGCCCGCAGCACCAAGGCGGCGGCCAGGGCGTCGTAGAGCGCGCAATGGTAGCGCCGGCGGCCGGGCGGGCAATGGCCGGCCGCCAGCTCATCCAGCCGGGGGCCGAGGCGCAGGGCCGCGACCAGGGCGCCGAGACGGAAATCGCCGAGGCTGGGCGCCCAGGCCCGGGCCAGCCGGCAGGTATCGATCCAAGGTCCCCATTCGGCGACCTCGGCGGCTTCGCCGACGAAGGCCGGGACGACCGACGGCCGGGACCAGGTGCCCCGCAGCAGGCCGGCTTCGACCGAGGCGTTATGGGCGGCCAGCAAACCCGTCCGCCGGAGGCTGACCCAGCGGTCCCATTCCGATTCGAACGGCGGACATCCCTTGAGCTCCTTGGCGCCGAGTCCGTGGCACTGCGTGTCGAGGGCCGGGACCGGGACGCGCGCGGCATGCAGGCCGGTGGCGGCGGACACGACCTCGCCGCCGAGCAGGGTCGCGACGCCGAATTCGACGACGCCGGTGCGCGCGCTGCCTTCGAAGTCCACGACGTGGATCGGGACCGAGGACCAGGTGAAGGCGACTGGGCTCATGCGTTCAGCGCCATTCGTGCTTGGGGTAACGACCGCGGAGCTCCTTCTTCACGCCCTCGTAGGAGCCCTTCCAGAAGGCGTCGAGGTCGGTCGTGCGCTGCTGGGTGCGACGGGCCGGCGACTGGATGCAGACCACGAGCGGGACCTTGCCGAGGCAGACGCGCAGCTTGCTGCCGGGGAAATCATAGAGCTCCTGCACGGTGGCCTCGACCTCGGCCTGGCCGTCGTCGGTGTATTCGATGCGGGCGGGATGCTTCTTGCGCGGCAGCACGATCTTCTCGGGACAATAGGACTCGAGGGCCATGGCCTGCTCATGGGAGAGCCAGCCGCGGACGACGCCGAAGACCGGACGCTCGCGGATGTCGCGGTAAGCGACCGCGCCGGCGCAGACTTCCTCGATGACCATGCGGCGCGCCGCGTCGTCGAACGGCGGGATGCCGAGCTCCGGGCAATGCTTCGCGAGGAAATTGACGCGGCGGATCCAGGCGTCGACGGGCGCGTCCCACTTCTCCAGCTCGAGCCGGCCGGCGGCGACCTCTTCCGCGAGCAGGCGGCTGGCGGCGTCGGACGGGGCGTCATCGCGCTCCTTGGCCTCGAGGACGAGGTCACGGAAGCGACGCTCGACGCGCGTGACGACGCGACGCTGCGAGGCGTCGTAACGGACCTGATGGGCAGTGGAGAATTCGTCCGGGAAAAGTTCCTGCAGCCAGGACTCCTCGACGGCGGTCGCCAAGGAGAGGTAAGTCGTCACGCCGCCGCGGGCCTGGATCTCGTCGACCTCGGCCGCGACCAGGAGCTTCGCGTTGCGGATGGAGGACTCGCGGCGCAGTTCGCCGGTGCGCCCGTGCACCAAGGCGCAACGCAAGGTGCCGGCGTCGAGCCGGACGGCGAGGCGGTCCGAGAAGCCGAGGAGCAGGCATCGCCGGACGGCGGCGGGATCGGCCACCCGGTCGCTGACGGGCAGCCCCTGCCCTTCGGCGAGGCGGAGGAACTGGCGGGCGGCCTGGTCGGCCTGGCGGGCGGCCTGGCCGTGCACGCCGAAGCGATCGCAAGCGTCCGCATCGAACTTCATCTCGACCGCGCGCTGCAGGAGCGCCAGCCGCGGAAAGAAGTCGGAGCCGTCTTCCTGTTCGACGGAGTCGCGGGCGTTCTCGGTGCGGTCATCGACCTTGCGGAAAAGGATGTCGCGGCCCTGGGCGAGGCCGGCGATCCGGCACACTTCGTAGACGCAATCGAGGTCGCCGGCCGCGAGGAGCATGCGCGCGTAACGCGGGTGCGCCGGGAAGACGGACATCCGTCGGCCGAGATGCGTGAGCTTGCCTTGGGCGTCGACGGCGCCGAGGTCGGCGAGGACGGTCAACGCGCGTTGCAACGCCTTGTCGTCGGGCTTCTCGTACCAAGGGAAGGCGGCGGCCTCGCCCCAGCCGGACGAGAGCAGCAGAAGGATCGTCTCCGAAAGGTCGACGCGCTTGATCTCGGGCACCTCGCGGAGCGGCCGGGCCTCGTGGTCGGTCTGCGACCAGAGGCGGATGCAACGGCCCGGACCGGTGCGGCCCGCGCGGCCGGCGCGCTGTTCGGCGGAAGCCTGCGAGACCGGCTCGACGAGGAGGGTGTCGATGCCGCGATGCGGATCGAAGCGCGCGATGCGGGCGAGGCCGGCGTCGACCACGGCGCGGACGCCCGGGATGGTCAGCGAGGTCTCGGCGACGTTGGTCGCGACGATCACCTTGCGTCCGGGGCTTGGCTTGACCGCGCGGTCCTGATCTTCCGGCGGCAGTTCGCCGTAGAGCGGCAGGATGTCGACGCCCCCGGATTCCGGCAGATTACGCACCGCGCCGATGGTCCGCATGATCTCATACGATCCTGGCATGAAGACGAGAATGTCGCCTTCGCTTTCCTCGCGCAGCACGCGACGGACCTGTTCCGCGGCGGCGTCCCAGACCGGACGGGTGGAGTTACGCGGGAGATGCGTATACTCGACCTGCACCGGATAGGCGCGGCCGTCGGCGGCCAAGGTCTCGGCGGAGCCAAGCCATTTCGCGACGCCCTCGGTGTCGAGGGTCGCCGACATCGCCATGATGAGCAGGTCGGGGCGATGCGTCTCCTGGAGCCGGCGAGCGAGCGCGAGGGCCACGTCGGAATGCAGGTTGCGTTCGTGGAACTCGTCGAACACCACCGCGCCGACGCCCTTGAGCTCGGGATCCGCGGCCATCTGCCGGAGCAGCAAGGCCTCGGTCACGAACTTGATGCGGGTCTGGGCGGATTCCACGCGCTCGAAGCGGATCTGGTAGCCCACCTCGCCGCCGAGCCGGACCCCGCGCTCCTGGGCGATGCGCGCGGCGAGCAGGCGGGCCGCGATGCGGCGCGGCTGCAGGACGACGATCTGCCCTTGGACGAGGTTCAGGTCCAGGAGCATCTGGGGGATGCGGGTGGACTTGCCCGAGCCCGTGGGCGCGCGGAGCACCAGCCGGCGCACGCGGCCGCAGGCGGCGACCAGGCCGTCCTGCAAGGCGTCGATGGGCAAAGGCTGCTTCATGGGACGTCGAGGGGGATGAGGCGGGCGCTCGCCCGGCCCTGCCGGACCGTAATCCGCGCCACCGTCACGGGAAGGTTAAAGCGTCGCGGGCCGGCGCTGCCGGGATTGAGACGGAGCACGGCGCCGGCCTGCTCGACCTTCGGGACATGCGTGTGCCCGGTGATCACGACGTCCGGCCGGCAGGCCGCCTCGTCGACGGGCAGGTGGCCGTGATGGACGAGGACGCGCAGCCCCGCGACTACCTGCAGCACGGTCAGCGGCAGCGCGTCGTCGTCGTCGCAGTTGCCCGCGACCGCGTGGCAAGGGGCGAGTTCGGCGAGCTGCGGGACGATGAGCGGACCGCAGACGTCGCCAGCATGGAAGATCACGTCGCACCCGGCGAGCGCGAGGATGGCCTCGGCGCGCAGGCGGCCGTGCGTGTCGGAGATGACGCCGATCTCGAACGACGGCTCCACGGTCAGAGCGGGCGGCGCAGCTTGCCCGCCGGGATCGGCCGCAGGGCCGTGAAGTCGGCGCCGATGGTCGCCTTCAGCTTGTCCTTGAGCCCGGCTGGCAGCGATTCGACCGCCTCGATGAAATCCTTGTCGCCCGGGAAGGCGGTCTTACCGACCTCGGCGACCGGCAGGCTGGCGAGGGACGACTCGGGGAAGACGAAGTCGGCGCGGCGGTCGGAGTGGGCGGCTTCGTTCTCCGCGGATTCGACGTCGAGCGGCGGCAAGGACTCCTCGAGGTTGCCGGCATCCTCGATCGGGACGTCGACGAAGCGGGAAGGCGTGGCCACGAACTTGGCGGGCCGGGCGTCGGCCGGGACGGCGGGCGCGACCGGTTCGGCGACGGCCTCAGGGGCCGCCGGCGTGGTCCTTATTTTTTTTTGGCCGGGCTCCCGAGGGAGACCAGCTGCGGCGGCGGCGATGTCTTTGATGAGGAGGTCTATCGACCGTGACCTGCTTTGCTCGATCGCCTTGAGCAACGTCACCTCGAAGTTCGCGCGGGGCGACAGACCTTGGCGGATGCCGTTCTCCCCTTCCTGCAGGCATTCGAGGAGACGGACGAGCTGTTCGGTCGCCAGCGGCGCGCCCAGCTGGGCGGAGTTCCCGCCGGAGCGTACGGAATCCAAGGTGGCGGCGCGGACGCGGACCTGGAGGTCGGCGAGCACGCGCAGGAGGTCGCGTCCTTCGGCGTGGAAGGCGTCGCAGAGCGCGAGGACCTTCTTGCCGTCACCCGTCGCGATGCCCTGGCAGAGGTCGGTGACCTGCTGGGCGGAGGCGAGGCCGTAGATCGAGAGCACGTCGGCTTCGGTGATCTGCTTGCCGGAGAAGGAGATGACCTGGTCCAGGATCGACTGGGAGTCGCGCATGCCGCCGGCGGCGAGGCGGGCGATCGCCGTGAGGGCGTGCTGGTCGGCGGTCACGCCGTCGGCCTTGACGATGCGGGCGAGCTGGGCGGCGATGACTTCCTCGGAGATCGGGTGGAACTCCAGGCGCTGGCAACGCGAGGTGATGGTCGGCAGGACCTTGTCGGCCTCGGTCGTGGCCAGGATGAACTTCACCCAGGGCGGCGGCTCTTCGAGGGTCTTGAGCAGCGCGTTGAAGGCGTCCTTCGTGAGCTGGTGGACTTCGTCGATGATGAAGACCTTGAACGGGCAGCTCGTCGGGGAGAACTGGCACTCGTCGCGGATCTTCTTCGCGTCCTCGATGGAGCGGTTGGAGGCGGCGTCGATCTCGACGACGTCGAGGCAGTTGCCCTGCTCGATCGCGAGGCAGACCGGATCGTCGAGGGAGAAGTCGGGCTTCGGGCCGCCGGCGCAGTTCAGCGCCTTGGCCAGGATGCGGGCGGTGGTCGTCTTGCCGGTGCCACGCGGACCGACGAAGAGGTAGGCGTGGGCCATGCGCTTCGTCTCGAGCGCGTTGCGGAGCGTCTTGACGATGTGCTCCTGCCCGACGAGCTCGTCGAAGCGGCGGGGACGCCAGCGGCGCGCGATGACCTGGAAGCCGGGTGCAGACACTGGCGTCTAGGTAAGGTCGGGCCGAAGGGGTGTCAACGGGGCAAAGCCTGGCTTATTCCCATTCGATGGTCGCCGGCGGCTTCGACGAGACGTCGTAGACCACGCGGTTGATGCCCTTCACCTCGTTGATGATGCGGGTCGAGGCGCGCTGCAGGACCTCGTACGGCAGGCGAGCCCAGTCGGCGGTCATGGCGTCGGAGGACGTCACCGCGCGGAGGGCGCAGACGTTGTCGTAGGTGCGGCCGTCGCCCATGACGCCGACGCTGCGCACCGGCAGGAAGACCGCGAAGGCCTGCCAGACCTTGGCGTATTGGCCGGAGGCGCGGAGCTCGTTGATGAAGATGTCGTCGGCCTTGCGGAGCACCTCGAGGCGTTCCTTGGTGATGTCGCCGCAGACGCGGACGGCCAGACCGGGGCCCGGGAACGGGTGACGCCAGACCATGTCGTGCGGCAGGCCGAGGGCTTCGCCCAGGGCGCGGACCTCGTCCTTGAAGAGCTCGCGCAGGGGCTCGAGCAGCTTGAGCTTCATGTGCTTCGGCAGGCCGCCCACGTTGTGGTGGCTCTTGATCGTGGCGGCGGGGCCGCCGTTGGGCGAAAGCGATTCGATGACGTCGGGGTAGAGCGTACCCTGGGCGAGGAAGTCGACCTTGCCCTTCTTCTTGCGCTGCACCTCGGCGATGGAGCGTTCGAAGACCTTGATGAACTCGTGGCCGATGATCTTGCGCTTGCGCTCGGGGTCGGTGACGCCCTTGAGCTTGCGGAGGAAGACTTCGGAGGCGTCGACGACGCGGAGGTCGACCTTGAACTTGCCGCGGAACATCTTCTCGACCTGGGCGCGCTCGTTGAGGCGCAGCAGGCCGTTGTCGACGAACACGCAGGTCAGCTGCCTGCCGATGGCGCGCTGGATGAGCGCGGCCGCGACGGAGGAGTCGACGCCGCCGGAGAGGCCGAGGATGACCTGCGACTTGCCGACCTTCGCGCGGATCTCGCGGACGGCGGTCTCGACGTAGTCGTCCATCTTCCAGGTCGGCTGGCAGCGGCAGATGCGGAAGAGGAAGTTGCGGAGGATGTCGATGCCGCGCTCGGAGTGGGCGACCTCGGGGTGGAACTGGATGCCGTAGAAGCGGCGCTTGGGGTCCTCGATGACGGCGCACTCGGAGTTCTCGGTCGAGGCGACGGCCTTGAAGCCGCGCGGGAGGCGGGTGATCTTGTCGCCGTGGGAGTTCCACACGCGGAGCGGGGACTTCAGTCCCTGGAGGAGCTGCGAGCCCTTGCCGAAGGAGAGGACGCCGTGGCCGTACTCGCGGTGCGAGCTGCTGGCGACGTTGCCGCCGAGCATCTGGCCCATGAGCTGGACGCCGTAGCAGATGCCGAGGACGGGAAGGCCCATCTCGAAGACGCCCGGGTGCGGATGGGGGGAGCCCTTGGCCTTCACGCTGTCGGGGCCGCCGGAGAGGATGACGCCCACGACGCCGTCGGCGCGCAAGGTCTCGGGCGTGACGCCGAAGGGATAGATGCGGGAGTGGACGTTGCACTCACGGACGCGGCGCGCGATGACCTTGGTCAGCTGCGAACCGAAATCGAGGATGGCGATGGACTGGGTGGCCATGGGGGAAAGTGTGGGGGGTTCAGAACTTGAGGCGAACATTGTTCCATCCGCAACGGGGGCAGACGGCTTCCTCGCGGCGGCGGGGCCGGACGTAGGTCAGGCCGCACCGGACGCAGGAAAAGGCGGAATTGATGCGGCGGTGGTCCGAGAGGAGCACGTCCCGGCGGTCGTACCACGCCTGCAGGCCGAAGAGGATGACCGCGGCCAGCCCGGCCAGGAAGGCCAGGAAGGCGCCGAGGTCGACGGGGATCTGCATGGGCGGGAGGTTCGGAAAAGGCGAGACGCGCCAGCCGGGGGGCGGACGCGTCTCGGGTTCAAGCCTGGGCGGTCAGCTCAGGCCTGCGCGGGAGCGGCGGCCGCTTCCTTCTTGGCCTTGGGCTTGCGCTCCTTCTTGGCCTTCGGGCTCATGGCCGGGGACTTGTCGTCCTTGGCCACCAGCTCGATGAGGGCGGTCTCCGCGGCGTCTCCCTTGCGGGCGCCGAGCTTGTAGATGCGGGTGTAGCCGCCGTTGCGGCCGAGGAACTGCTGCACGCGCTCCTTGAACAGGAGCTGGGCGGCGTCTTCGTCGCGCAGCTTGGCGAGGGCCAGGCGGTAGTAATGGAGCTTCACGGCCTTGTCGGCGGACTGCTCGGCCTTCTTGGCGAAGGTGATCAGGTGCTCGGCGAAAGGACGCAGGGCCTTGGCGCGGGAGAGCGTCGTGGTGATGCGGGCGTTGGTGAACAACGCGGCCGCGAGGTTGGCGACGAGGGAGCGGCGGTGGGCCGTCTTGACGCCAAGGACGTGATTGTGGGTGCGGTGACGCATGAGGGGTGGTTCCGGTCTGGGTTAGGCGTTGACGCCCTTGTCGAGGAGGCCCTCGTTGATCTTCTGGCCGAGCGACAGGCCGAGCTGCTCGAGCTTGGCCTTGATCTCGTTGAGGGACTTCTTGCCGAAGTTGCGGTACTTGAGCATCTCCTGCTCGGTCTTCATCGCCAGCTCGCCGACGGTGTTGATGTTGGCGTTGTTGAGGCAGTTGGCCGCGCGGACGGAGAGTTCGATCTCGTTGACGGACATGTTGAGCAGCTTGCGGAGACGGTTGGTCTCCTCGCTGATCTCCTTGTGGCCGGTCTCGAACTCGACGGAGTCGGCGGAGACGGTGTCGAACACTTCGAGGTGGTGGCGCAGGATCGCGGAGGCTTCCTTGAGGGCCTCGTCCGGGGTGATGCGGCCGTCGGTGGAGATCTCGAGCACGAGCTTGTCGTAGTCGGTCTTGTCGCCGGAGCGGGTGGACTCGACGGAGTACTTCACGAGGGTGACCGGAGAGAAGAGCGAGTCGACGGGGATGGAACCGATGGCCTGCTCGGCCTTCTTGTTCTCCTCGGCGGAGGCCCAGCTGCGGCCCACGGTGACCTCGAGGTCGGCGTAGAAGCGACGCTTGCGGTCGAGCGTGCAGATGACCTGGTCGGGATTGACGAGGGTGACGGTGGCGCCCTTGGTCTCGAACTTGATGTCCGAAGCCTTCACGGGGCCGGTCTTGTTGACGTCGATGGTGCCCTTGAAGGCCTCGCGCTTGTTGGCTTCGGTGCGGATGCGCACCTTCTTGAGGTTGAGGACGATCTCGGTGACGTCTTCGACGACGCCCTCGATCGGCTGGAACTCGTGCTGCACGCCTTCGATCGTCACGGAGGAGATCGCGGCGCCTTCGATGGAGCTCAGCAGGATGCGGCGGAGCGAATTGCCGACGGTGTGGCCGAAGCCCGTCTCGAAGGGCTCGGCGAAGTACTTGGCGTAGGTCGGGGTCGCGGAGGACTCCTCCTTCTTGAGGCTCTTGGGGCGTTGGAACTGGCCGAGGCGCTTGGTCATGTCTGTGGGTCCGTGGGGGTGGTTGGCTTGGCGGGGATCAGCGGCTGTAGAATTCGACGATGATCTGGACGTTGACGTCGGAGGGGAGTTCTTCCTTGGCGGGCTCGCGGACGATCTGGCCGTTGAGCTGCTCGGGCAGGACGACGAGCCAGGCCGGGGCGGAGCGACCCTGGCCTTCTTCGACGGCGCGGGTGGCGAGCTGCTTGGAGGAGGTGCGGTCGCGGACTTCGATCTTCTCGCCGGGCGAGGTGGCGTAGCTGGCGACGTCGACCTTGCGGCCGTCGACGCGGATGTGGCCGTGGGCCACGAGCTGGCGGGCGGCGGCGCGGGAGTTGGCGAAGCCGAGGCGGAACACCACGTTGTCGAGACGGGTCTCGAGGATGCGGAGGAAATTGTCACCGGCGACGCCGCCCATGCGCTTGGCGCGTTCGAACGAGAGGCGGAACTGCTTCTCGGTGAGGCCGTACATCATGCGGAGCTTCTGCTTCTCGTTGAGGCCGACGCCGTATTCGGAGACCTTGCGGCGGGTCGTCTTGCCGTGGATGCCCGGAGGATACGGGCGACGCTCCTCACCCTTGGAGGTGGGGAAGATGTTCTGGCCGAAGCGACGGTTGAGCTTCGTGGTGGGACCGGTGTAACGCGACATGTGGTGTTAGGATTTGGTAGAGGTGGCGGAGGGAAGGACCCGCCCGGGTTGCCATAGCCGGACGGTGATGCGGAAAGCGGGGACGATCAGACGCGACGGCGCTTGGGCGGGCGGCAGCCGTTGTGCGGGATCGGGGTCGTGTCGAGGATCGAGGTGACGTTCAGGCCGAGCACCTGGAGGGCGCGGATGGCGCTGTCGCGGCCCATGCCCGGACCCTTGACGCGGACGGAGACGTCCTTGAGACCGTGGGCCATGGCGAGCTTGGCGGCTTCGGAGCAGACGACCTGCGCGGCGTAGGCGGTGGACTTGCGGGAGCCGCGGAACTGGTGACGGCCGGCGCTGCCCCACGAGATCACGTTGCCGTTGGCGTCGGTGATCGTGACCTTCGTGTTGTTGAAGGTGGCGAGGATATGGCAGATGCCGGTGGTGATGTTCTTCGAGCCCTTGGCGCGACGGACCTTCACTTCGCCGAGCTCTTCGCCGAGGAGTTCCTTGGCGGTGATCTCCTTGCGTTCCGGGGCGGCGGCCTCGGCCGGAGCGGCCGCGGCGGCGACGGCTTCGGGGGCGGCGGCCGTTTCGGCGGCGGGGGCCTTCGGCTTCTTGGCCTTGGGCGTCTTGGGGGCTTCTTCGCTCATCGTGAAATAGGTTGGGGAGGAAAGGTTGGCTTACTTGGAGGGAGCCGCGGCGACGCCGACGGTCTTGCGCTTGCCCTTGCGGGTACGGGCGTTGGTGCGCGTGCGCTGGCCGCGGACCGGGAGGCCGCGGAAGTGGCGGAGGCCGCGGTAGCACTTGATCGCCTGGAGGCGCTTCAGGTTCTGCGCGATGTCGCGACGCAGGTCGCCTTCGCACTTGTAGCCCATGCGCACGATGTACTCGACGATCTTGTTGAGCTGCTCTTCGGAGAGGTTCTGCGCCCGCATGGCGGGGTCGAAGCCGAGGGCTTCGCAGATCTCCGTGGCGCGGCGCGGGCCGATGCCGTAGATGTAGCGGAGAGAGATCTCTACTTTCTTGTTGTTGGGAATGTCTACGCCGAGGATTCGAGGCATGGTGTCCGTGCTGTTTGGAAGGTGGGAAAGAGGTCGGAACTTGAAGGTTCTGGTGGGATTGGAAAGCAAAAAATGCGGTTTAAACGAGGGTCAGGATTTCGGGGCCGTTTTCGGTCACCAGGACGGTGTGCTCGAAGTGGGCCGAGACCTTGCCGTCGGCGGTCCGGGCGGTCCAGCCGTCCGAGGCCATGACGATCTTGTGGGAACCGAGATTGACCATCGGCTCAATGGCTAAAGCCATGCCAGGCAGCAACTTAGGTCCAGTCCCGGCCTTGCCGTAGTTCGGAATCTGCGGTTCTTCGTGCATTTTCCGACCGACGCCGTGTCCGACGAAGTCGCGGACGATGCCGTACCCCCCGAGGGCAAGGGCCTCCTGGATGGCCGCGGATATGTCCCCCACCCTGTTGCCGACCCGGGCGGCGGCGATGCCGGCCTGGAGCGACTTCTCGGTGTCGACGCAGAGCTGGCGGGCGCGGGGGTCGACGGCGCCGACGAGGATGGTGCGGGCGTTGTCCCCGATGAAGCCGTCGCGCCGCACGACGACGTCGAGCGACACGAGGTCGCCGTCGCGGACGATGCGGTCGGGCGAGCCGATGCCGTGGACGATCTCGTCGTTGAGGGAGATGCAGACGTAGCCGGGGTAGCTGAGGCGGCCGACGACGTAGCCGTGGCAGGCGCTCTCGCAGCCGTGCCGGACCATGAGCCCGCGGGCGGCGGCGTCGAGGCCGGCGGTGGAGATCCCGGGGACGACGAGCGTCGAGAGGTCGTGGAGGACGCGGGCCGCGGCGGCGCACGCCGCCCGCATGCGACTCACGTCCTCGGCCGACTTCAAATCGATCATCCCGGAAGAAACTTAACCGGCGAAAGCGCCAAAGTGGTTCAAGCCCCAGGCGACGACGCCGAGGACGAACAGGAAGAGACAGGTCTTCTCGAGCGAGCCGAGCGCCGAGCCTTCGCCTTCGGAGCGCAGGGAGGCCGCCGGGACGGGGACGCCGCCGATGCGGCCCTTCTTGAGGAAGCCTTCGTAGTTACGCTGCAGGAGGTAGGTCTCGATCTGGCGCATGGTGTCCAGCATCACGCCGACGGTGATGAGGCCGCCGGTGCCGCCGAGGAAGGTGGCGAGGCGCATCGGGAAGCCGAGCTGGACGATGAAGAGGTCCGGCATCAGCGCGATGATGAGCAGGAAGACGGAGCCGGCCAGCGTCAGGCGGGTCATCACGAAGTCGAGGAACTGGGCGGTGTGCTCGCCGGGCCGGACGCCGAGGATGTAGCCGTTGTTCTTCTTGAGGTCGTCGGCGATCTGCACCGGGCGGAACATGATCGAGATCCAGAAGTAGCTGAAGCCGAAGATCAGGACCGAGTAGAGCGTGTAGTAGAAGCCGTTGTTGCGGGAGAAGAAGTCGGCCCAGTCGCGGAGGAAGGCGAGCGTCGGGAAGTAGGTGCTCAGCGGGTTGAGCAGCATGGGCGGGAAGCTCATGATGGCGCCGGCGAAGATGACCGGCATCACGCCCGCGTAGTTCACCTTGAGCGGCAGGTAGTTCGTCTGCGCGCCGTACATCTTGCGGCCGACCATGCGCTGGGCGTACTGGATGGGGATCTTGCGGACGGCCTGGTTGATGGCGACCATCGCGGCGGTCACGGCGACGAAGAGGAGGACCATGCCCGCGGCCTTCTCCCAGCCGTGGGAGTTGGCGGCGGCGGCGCCGACCTTGCCGCCGAAGGTCATGTCGACGAAGGAGGTGAGCGCGCCGGGGATGTCGGCGAGGATGCCGACGGTGATGAGGACGGACGTGCCGTTGCCGATGCCGCGCTGGGTGATCTGCTCGCCGAGCCAGAGCATCACGATCGCGCCGGAAGTGAGGAGGCAGACGCCGAGGCAGACGAAGAGCGTCTTGCTCTGCATCACCACGATGGTGCCGGTGAAGTTGCCGAGGCCGAGGGCCTGGCCGACCTGCTGCGGATTGCAGAAGGCGCCGAGGAGCAGCGCGGACTGGACGACCGCGATGAGGATCGTGAGGTAGCGGGAATACTGGGCGACCTTCTGGCGGCCGACTTCGCCTTCCTGCTGCAGGCGGGCGATGGACGGCACGACGGCCGACATCAGCTGCATGATGATGGAGGCGCTGATGTACGGCATGATGCCCAGCGAGAAGACCGCGCCCTTGAGGAGCGCGCCGCCCGTGAACATGTTGTACATGGCGACCACCCCGCCGGCCGACTTGTCGGCCATGGAGTGGTAGTAATCCATGATGTCCTTCGGGTCGATGCCGGGCAGCGGGATGTTGGCGCCGATACGGGCGACGAACACCAACGCGACGGTGGCGACCAGACGGGCCCTGAGCTCAGGGATCCTCCAGCAGTTGGCGAAGGCCGAGAACATCGGGGTCAGGGTGAGCCGAGGCTCACTCGGCGGAAGCCGTCTTCTTGATCTCGATCAGGACCGCCTTGCCGCCGGCCTTCTCGATCTTGGCCTTGGCGTCCTTGGAGAAGCGGTGGGCCTTGACGGTGACGGCGCGCGTGAGCTCGCCGGTGCCGAGGATCTTGAGGAAGGGAGCGGCCTTGCGGAGGACGCCGGCGGCCACGAGTTCCTCGAGGCCGAAGGTCTTGCCTTCGAGCTCCTGGAAGTCACGGACGTTGAGCACGGCGTAGTCGACGCGGTTGACGTTGCGGAAGCCGCGGTGAGGCAGGCGACGATAGAGCGGCATCTGACCGCCTTCGAAGCCGGGGCGATGACCGCCGCCGGAGCGGGCCTTCATGCCCTTGTGACCACGGCCGGAGGTCTTGCCGTGGCCGGTGCCGCGGCCGCGGCCGAGGATCTTGTGGCGGTGGGTGGAGCCCTTGATGCTGGGCAGAGAGTCGAGTTTCATGTCTGGGTGTACCGCTTAGGCGCGGAGGGCCTTGATTTGTTCGAGGGTGCGGAGCTTGGCGAGGCCGTCCAGGGTGGCCTTCACGATCGCCTGCGGGTTGTTGGAACCCATGGACTTCGAGAGGACGTCCTTGTAACCGGCGACTTCCAGGACGGCGCGGACGCCGCCGCCGGCGATGAGGCCGGTGCCGGGCGCGGCCGGACGGAGCATGACGACGCCGCCGTCGGCGTGGCCGACGACTTCGTGCGGGATGGTGTTGCCGCGGAGATTGACGCGGACGAGGGCGCGGTGGGCGCGGTCGGTGCCCTTGCGGATCGCATCAGGCACTTCCTTGGCCTTGCCGTAGCCCACGCCGACGCGGCCCTTGCCGTCACCGGCCACGACGAGCGCGGCGAAGTTGAAGCGGCGGCCGCCCTTGACGACCTTGGAGCAGCGGTTGATGTGGACGACCTTGTCGTTGTATTCGGAGGCAGGGGCGTCGTTGCGGTTGTCGCGACGAGGGCCGCGGCCGGGGCCGCCGGGACCGTTGCGACGGCCGCCGGGACCACCGGGGCCGCCAGGACCACGGCGATCGCCGCCGGGGCCGGAACGGCCAGCGGAAGCGGGGGCGGCAGGAGCCGCGGCGGGGGTGTTTTCAGCGCTCATGTAATTAGAAGCTCAGGCCGGCCTGACGGGCGGCTTCGGCGAAGGATTTGACGGTGCCATGGTAGCGGCGGCCGGCGCGGTCGAAGACCACGGTGGTGAGGCCGGCGGCCTTGGCCTTGGCGCCGAAGGCGGCGCCGAAGGCGGTCGCACCGGCGACATTGGCCTTCAGCTTCTGACCACGGAGGTCCTTCGAGGTGGTCGCGAGGGAGACGAGGGTCACGCCCTTGTCGTCGTCGATGGCCTGGGCGTAGAGGTGCGCGTGGGTCAGCTTCAGCGCGAGGCGCGGGCGGACGGCGGTGCCGCGCACCGTCTTCCGGATGCGCCAGCGACGCTTCTGCGCCAGGAGATTCTTCTTCTGCAGTTTCATGGAATGTGTTCGTTTCAGGCGGATTAGGCCGTCTTCTTGCCCTCCTTGCGGCGGACGTATTCGCCTTCGACGCGGACGCCCTTGCCCTTGTAAGGCTCGACCGGCTTGTAGAGCTTGATCGAGGAGGCGACCTGTCCGACCATGTGGCGGTCGGGTCCGGAGATGACGAGCTTGGTGCCGTCGGTGACGACGACCTTCACGCCGGCGGGGATCGTGTACTTGATCGGGTGGGAATAACCGAGGGCGAGATCGAGGACGTTGCCCTTGAGCACGGCCTTGAAGCCGACGCCTTCGATCAGGAGGGTCTTGGTGTATTCGGTGGCGACGCCTTCGCACATGTTGCGGATGATGGCGCGGACGGTGCCGTGGAGGGCGCCGGCGGTGCCGGGCTTCACGACCTTGCCGGCGGCGTCCTTGACCTCGGTGAGGTCGCTGACGTTGACGACCTTGGCGTCGGCGACGACGCCGATCTCCTTCGGGAAGGGCTTCGAGAGTTCGCCCTTGGGCCCCTTGACGACGACGACGTTGTCCTTCACGGACACGGTCACCTTGTCGGGGATGTTGACGGGCTGCTTACCAATTCGGCTCATTGAGTTGCTTGTTTAAGGGTGGGACGGATTACCAGACCTTCGCGAGGAGCTCGCCGCCGACCTTCTGGCGACGGGCCTCGGCGTCGGTCATGACGCCGCGGGAGGTGGTCAGGATGGAGACGCCCATGCCGCCGATGACCTTGGGGACGGCGCTGTAGCCGGCGTAGATGCGACGGCCGGGGGTCGAGATGCGCTCGATGCTGGTGATCGCCGGGACGCCGGCGACGTACTTCAGGGTGAGCTCGAGGACGGGCAGGCCGTCGCGCTCGGCCTTGCGGGCGGCGGCGACGTAACCGGCGTCGACGAGGATCTTGGCGACGCCTTCGCGGAGGCGAGACCACTGGACGGTGACCGTGGCCTTGTTGGCCTGGGAACCGTTGCGGATGGAGGTGAGGAAATCCCCGATGGTGTCAGTAGAAGCGGACATGGTGTTGGTTTGCTGTTGGATTACCAGGAGGCCTTGGTGACGCCGGGAATCTGGCCGTTGAGCGCGAGCTCACGGAAGGTGATACGGGAGAGGCCGAACTTGCGGATGAACGCACGCGGACGACCGGAGATGGAGCAGCGGTTCTTCTGGCGGACCTTCGAGGAGCTGCGGGGCAGCTTCGCGAGCTTGCGCTGCGCTTCGTAGAAGGCCTCTTCGCTGACCTGGGGGTCGGCGAGGACCTTCTTGAGTTCGGCGCGCTTGGCGGCGTACTTCTTGACGAGGCGGTCGCGCTTGAGGGCGCGCTGGATGACGGACTTCTTGGCCATGCTGGTAAGGAGTGGGAGGATTAGGCCTTGGCGGCGGTGGCGGCGGCTTCCGAGCTGGAGCGGCGGAACGGCATGCCGAGGAGGCGGAGGAGTTCGCGGCCTTCGTCGTCGGTCTGGGCCGACGTGACGATCACGACGTCCATGCCGATGTTGGCGCGCTGGGAGCCGTCGGCCTGGGTCTCCGGGAAGATGGTGTGGTCGACGATGCCGAGCGAGTAGTTGCCGCGGCCGTCGAGGCGGTTCGAGGTGCCGCGGAAGTCGCGGATCATCGGGAGGGCCACCGCGGTGAGGCGGAGGTAGAACTCCCACATGCGGGCGCCGCGGAGGGTGACCATGCAGCCGAGGGGCATGCCCTGGCGGACCTTGAAGCTCGCGACGGACTTGGTCGCCTTGGTGATGACCGGCTTCTGGCCGGAAAGCTTGGTGAGGTCCTTGACGACTTCGGCCATGTGGCCCTTGTCGGCCTCGGCCTTGAAGGCGGAGTTCAGGACGATCTTCTTCAGGTTAGGGACCTGGTGGATGTTCTTGTAACCGCGGCTCTTGATGAGCTCGGGGACGACCTTCTCGAGGTAGTACTTCTTCAGGTAAGGAACGGATGCCATTTGCGTGTGAGTTTCTCGGGTGGTTTCGTCAGGCTTACTTCTTGGCGGCCTTGGCCGGCTTCTTGGCGCGACGGGCGTCCCAGAGGGAGCCGAGCATCACGTTGGAGCGATGGATGGGGGCTTCCTTCTCGGTGATGCCGCCCTGCCCGTCCTGGGTGCGCTTCAGGTGGCGCTTCACGAGGTTCAGGCCCTCGATGGTGACGCGTTCGTCGGCGCGGTTGTAGCTGACGACTTTGCCGCGCTTGCCTTTTTCGGCGCCGGCGATGACGACGACTTCGTCACCTTTCTTGATGTCGGTCTTGGACATGGTGTTCAGAGTACCTCGGGAGCGAGGGAGATGATCTTCATGAAGTTCTTGCTGCGGAGCTCGCGGGCGACGGGCCCGAAGATGCGGGTGCCCTTGGGGTTGCCGTTCTCGTCGAGGATGACGACGGCGTTGGTGTCGAAGCGCAGGTAGCTGCCGTCCGCGCGGCGGATCGGGGCGACGGTGCGCACGATGACGGCGCGGCAGACCGAGCCCTTCTTCACCTGGGCGTCGGGGGTCGAGTCCTTGACGGAGCAGATGATGATGTCACCCACGCCGGCGGTGTCGGTGAGCTGGCCGAGTCGGCGGATCATGCGGACCCTGCGGGCCCCGGTGTTGTCGGCTACTTCGAGCCGGGAAAGCATCTGGATCATGGTGAGAAGGGTCGGAGGTTAGGTGGGGCCGGTCAGTCGTCGATGGACTGGGCGGCGATCTTCGCGGCTTCGACGACGCGGACGACGCGCCAGCGCTTCAGCTTGGAAAGGGGGCGGGTCTCCATGATCTCGACCTTGTCGCCGGGCTTGCACTCGTTCTTCTCGTCGTGCGCGTGCAGGACGGTACGGCGCTTGACCTCCTTGCCGTACACGGGGTGCGGCACGGTGTACTGGTAGTTGACCTTGATGGTCTTGTCTCCCGAGCGGGAGGCGACGAGACCCAGGAGGGTCTTGCGGTTGGAGCGGGCTTCGGACATCGGTAAATGCGGTTGGAGGGTGGTTTACTTCTTCTTCGCCGGGGCGGACTTGCCGGAAAGGACGGTCAGGCAACGGGCGACTTCACGGCGCAGGGCGCGGAAACGGGCGGGGTTCTCGACGGCGCCGGTGGCCTTCTTGAGGCGCAGGCTGAGGAGCTCCTCGCGGGCTTCGCGGACGCGCTTCTGCAGTTCGGCCGGAGCCAGGGGGCGGAGGGCCGTGGCGGCGGTGGGCTTATCTTTCCGGTAGGTGGACATCGGGGAAAAGGGTCAGTTATGGGTGGTCGGGGCCGGTTGCATCAATACTTTTCGAGCTCTTCGCGGGCCACGAAGCGGCAGCGCAGCTGGAGCTTGGTGTCGGCGAGGCGCATGGCTTCGCGGGCCATGCTGATCGGCACGCCGGCGACTTCGAAGAGCATGGTGCCCGGCTTGATGCAGGCCACGTAGTACTCGACGCTGCCCTTACCGGAGCCCATTCGGACTTCGGCCGGCTTCTTGGTCACCGGGGTGTGGGGGAAGATGCGCATCCACATCTTGCCCTTGCGCTTCAGGGCGCGGGAGATGGCGATGCGGGCGGCTTCGATCTGGTTGGCCGGAACGCGGCCGCGATCGAGGGACTGGATGCCGAAGTCGCCGAAGGACAGCGTATTGCACGCCGTGGCGTTGCCGCGGATCTTGCCCTTGCGGTGCTTGCGCCACTTGGTGCGAGCGGGTTGGAGATTGGCCATGTTGGTCTAGAAGTTGACGGTTGGGAGGGAGGCTTAGAACTCGGAGTCCTTGGAGCAGATCCAGCACTTGATGCCGACCTTGCCGGCCAGGGTGCGGGCTTCGGTGAAGCCGTAGTCGATGTTCTCGCGGAGGGTGTGGAGCGGGACGCGGCCGACGCGGGCGGACTCGACGCGGGCGATCTCGGCGCCGCCGAGACGACCGCCGAGACGGATACGGATGCCGTCGGCGCCGTTCGTCATGGTGGTCTGGACGGCCTTCTTCATGGCGCGGCGGAAGGAGATGCGGCGCTCGAGCTGCAGGGCGATGTTCTCGGCGACGAGCTGGGCCACGAGGTCGGGGCGCTTCACTTCGTTGACCTCGAGGATGATGTCGTCGATGCGGGCCTTGCCGGCGACCTTCTGGATCTCGGCGCGGAGGTTCTTGAGCTCATCGCCCTTGCGGCCGATGACGACGCCCGGGCGGGCGGTCCAGATGCGGACGCGGACCTTCTGGCCGGCGCGCTCGATGAAGATGCGGGGCACCGCCGCCTGGCGGAGCTTCTCCTTGAGGAACTCGCGGATGCGGTAGTCCTCGAGGATGTTGGCCGGGAAGTCGCGCTTGGTGGCGTACCAGCGGGATTCCCAGTTGCGGCGGACGGCTAGACGGAAGCCGATCGGATTTACTTTCTGGCCCATGTTTCGGAAATTACTTGGTGGCGGAACCCAGGGCCACGCGGATGTGGCTCATGGACTTGTGGATAGGGTGGGCGGAACCGCGGGCGGCCGGCATCGAACGCTTGATGACGGGACCCTGGTTGACCGTCGCGGAGACGATCACGAGATCGCTGCTGGAGAGGTTGTGGTTGTTCTCGGCGTTGGCGATCGCGCTGGCGAGGGTCTTGCCCAGGAGACGGGCGGACTTGCGCGGGATGAAGCGGAGGAGCTGGACGGCTTCCTCGGCGGGGAGACCCTGGATCTGGCGCGCGACTTCGCGGACCTTCTGGGGCGACATACGGGCGAAACGGGTGGTGGCGTGGACTTCCATGACTTTGGTAAAGGTTGGGTTAGATGCGGGGGTTAGCGCGGAGGGTGACGAGGTCGCCGGCGGTGATCGCGGCGGAGGGGTCGAGGGAGAGGATGAGGGCGACGGACCGGCGGAGGCCGGCTTCGGCGATGACGACGGCGCCGAAGGCGCGGCCGTCACGGCTCACGTTGCAGACGGCGCCGGGGCGGAAGCCGCGGTCGTGTCCGCCATCCAAGACCACCAGATCCGTCGCGCGGGCGGAGACGACCGCGACGACCGGAGCCTTGCCATCCGCTTCGGCCGCACCAGGCGCGCGGACTTCCGCGCCGACCGCGAGGGCGGCGACGAGAAGGGCGGACATGGCGAGGGCGTTGCGCACGGGGGAGGATTACTGGGCTTCCTTGCGGGAGGGCTGGGTGTGCTGGCGGAAGGTGCGCGTCGGAGCGAACTCGCCGAGCTTGTGGCCGACCATGTTCTCCGTCACATAGACGGGGACGAAGGCCTTGCCGTTGTGGACTTCGAGGTTGAGGCCGATGAAGTCCGGGGTGACCGTCGAGCGGCGCGACCAGGTCTTGATCGGCTTGCGGCTGTTGGCCTTCTGGGCGACGGTGACCTTGTCGACGAGGTGGGAGTCGACATAGAAACCCTTTTTGCGGGAGCGTGCCATGTTAGGAGAGGATCAGTGAGGGTTAGACCTGCTTCACCTTGCGGCCGTTGCGGCGCAGGATGATCTGGTTGTTGGAGGCCTTCGCCTTGATGCGGGTCGGGAAGCCCTTGGCGAGCTGGCCCCACGGGGACTTGAGGTGCTGACGACCGCCGCCGCCCTTCTTCTTGCCGCCGCCACCGCCGTTCGGGTGGTCGACCGGGTTCATGGACATGCCGCGCTGGCGGGGACGGATGCCCTTCCAGCGGCTGCGACCGGCCTTGCCGAGGCTGGCGTTGTGGTGGTCGACGTTGCCGACGATGCCCACGGTGGCGCGGCAGTCGGCGTTGAGGTAGCGCTGCTCGCCGGAAGGCATGCGCAGGATGGCGCGGCCGGCTTCGAGGCCGAGGAGCTGGGCGAAGCCGCCGGCGGAGCGGGCGAGCTGGCCGCCCTTGCCGGGCTCGATCTCGATGCAGTGGATGAAGGTGGCCGGAGGGATCAGGCGCAGCGGCAGGGAGAGACCCGGGGTCAGCTGCTCCTGCGCGGTGTTGGTGCTGACGACCTTGTCGCCGACCTTGAGACCGTCCGGAGCGAGGATGTAGCTGAGGGCCTTGTCGGCGTACTCGATGAGGGCCAGGTGCGAGGTGCGGTTCGGATCGTACTCGATGCGGAGCACGGTGGCCGGGGCGTCCAGGCGGTCGCGGCGGAAATCGATGGTGCGGTAGAGCTTCTTGTGGCCTCCGCCGCGGCGGCGCGAAGTGATGCGGCCGTAGCAGTTACGGCCCATCGCGCGATGGTTGCTTTCCGTGAGGGTGCGCTCGGGGCGGCCGGCGTGCAGACCCTCGGTCTTCACGCGAACGAGGAAGCGCGTGCCGGGGGTGATGGGACGATGGGTGATGATGGGCATGGCTGGGCTGCTCCGAGATTAGGCGAGGGAGATGACGTCGCCCTTCTTCAGGGTGACGATGGCGCGACGGGAGTCCGTCTCGGTGAAGATCGAACCGCCGGAGAGGCGGCTGCGGCGCAGCTTGCCCTTGCGGACGAGGATGTTGATCTTCTCGACGGTCACCTTGAAGTTGGCCTCGACGGCCTTCTTGATCTGGGCGCGGTCGGCGCCGGGAAGGACCTCGAAGACGTACTTGTTGGCTTCGGCGAGGCCGGAGGCCTTCTCCGTGAGGATCGGGCGGCTGATGATTTCAGAAGCGGGCTTCATGGGATGACGGGCTTAGTTTTTGGCGCGCTCGAGGACCTTCTTGAGGCCGTCTTCCGAGATCAGGACGCGCGGGGTGCGCACGAGATCGAGAGCGTTGAGGTTGGAAGAATTGGAGAAGACCGCGCGGCTGACGTTGCGGCTGGCGCGGACGACGGTGTCCGACCAGGCGCTGTCGACCACGAGGAGGCGCTTGCCGGCCGGGCTCACGTTGGCGAGCACCTTGGCGAAGAGCTTGGTCTTGGGCTGGGCGACCTCGAACTTCTCGATGACCGAGAGTCCGCCGTCGGCGGCGAGCTCGAAGAGGGCGCGCTGGAGCGCGATCTTCTTGGCCTGCGCGGTGATGGTCTTGGACCAGTCGCGAGGGCGAGGACCGAAGACGATGCCGCCCTTGAAGAGCTGGGGGGCGCGCTTGTCGCCGTGGCGGGAGCCGCCGGAACCCTTCTGCGGGAGGATCTTCTTACCGGAGCCGGCGACTTCGCCGTAGTCCTTGGTCTTGGAAGTGCCCTGGCGCTTGTTGGCCTGGTAGGAGACGATGACCTGCTTGAGCAGGGCCACGCCCTTGTCGCCTTCGAAGGAAGGGATGTCGAACTCCTTCTCGGTGAAGGCGGAGCCGTCGGGCTTGTAAACTTTGAGCTTCATATCGCTGAGATGCTGGGAGGATTACTTGGCGGCGATGGCCTTCTTGGCCGGGCGGACGACGACGACCTCGCCGTTGGCGCCGGGGAAGCTGCCTTTGATGAGGAGGAGGTTCTTCTCGGCGAGGACCTGGACGACGCGGAGGTTCTGGACGGTGCGCTGCACCTGGCCCATGTGGCCCGGCATGCGCTTTCCCTTGAAGACGTGACCCGGGGTCTGACGCATGCCGATCGAGCCGATGCGGCGGTGCATCATGTGACCGTGGGAGTCGGGCTGGCCGGCCATGTTGTGGCGCTTCATGACGCCCTGGAAGCCGCGGCCCTTGACGGTGCCGATGACGTCGACCATCTGGCCGGCGGTGAACTTCTCGACGGTGATGACGTCGCCGACCTTGGCCTCGGTGGCGCCGGCCTGGCGGATCTCGTGGAGATGGACGTGGGGGGCGACGCCCGCCTTGCGGAGGTGGCCGACTTCGGCGGCCGACATGCGGCTCTCCTTCTGGGCGCCGAAGGCGATCTGGACGGCGTCATAGCCGTCCTTGTCGACGGTCTTGACCTGCGTGACGGGGCAGGGACCCGCTTGGACGACCGTGACAGGGACGAGGTTGTTCTCCCCGTCATAGACCTGGGTCATTCCGATTTTCTTACCGAGTAGCTGGTGTTTCATTTTCTAAGAGGCAGGTGGCGTCGCCGCCGTTTGGTCATTGCTGACCTGCATTAGGCTTGGGATTTCCTTGCGGAATCTTGGTCCGGGTGCGGGGCGCTGACGGCCTGCGTTGGGTTGGAGGTTAAGGTGGAGGGTTGAGGAGTTAGACTACGATGTTGATGTCAACCCCAGAAGGCAGGTTGAGCTTCTTCAGCTCGTCCACGGTCTGGGCGTTGGGCTCCATGATCTCGATCAGACGCTTGTGCGTGCGGATCTCGAACTGGTCCATGGACTTCTTGTCCACGTGGGGGGAGCGGTTGACGGTCAGGCGCTCGATGTCGGTCGGCAGCGGCACGGGGCCGGAGACGCGGGCGCCGGTGCGCTTGGCGGTGTCGACGATCTCATTGGCGGACTGGTCGACCATGCGGTAGTCGAAGCCCTTGAGCTTGATGCGGATTTTGGTGCGGGCCATCGGGAAGGGAGTTGGGGGGTGAGATTAGGTGCGGGCCGGGGCGCGGGACGAGGTCTCGACGACCTGCTTGAGGATCTGCGCGGGGACCTGCTCGTAGTTGGCGGGCTCCATGGAGTAGGAGGCGCGGCCCTTGGAGAGGGAGCGGACGTCCGTGGAGTAGCCGAACATCTCGGCGAGCGGGACGCGGGCCTCGATGTTGCAGAGGCCGGCCTTGGTGTCCATGCCCTGGATCTGGCCGCGACGACGGTTGAGGTCGCCCATGATGTCGCCCTGGTATTCCTCCGGGGTGACGACCTCGACCTTCATGATCGGCTCGAGGAGGATCGGCTTCGCGTCCTTCATGGCTTCCTTGAAGGCGAAGATGCCGGCCATCTTGAAGGCCATTTCGTTCGAGTCCACTTCATGGAAGGAACCGAAGACGATGCGGGCCTTGAAGTTGATCACCGGGTAACCGGCGACGGTGCCGTTGTTGGCGGCTTCGAGGATGCCTTCCGTGGCGGGCTTGATGAATTCCTTGGGGATGACGCCGCCGACGATCTCGTTGATGACCTCCTCGCCCTTCTCGCCGGGCGCGCGGGTGGCTGCCGGGTTGGGTTCGAGCTTGATCTCGACGTGGCCGTACTGGCCGCGACCGCCGGACTGGCGGATGAACTTGCCGACGCCTTCGGAAGGGGCGTTGATGGTCTCGCGGTAGGAGATCTGCGGCTTGCCGGACTTGGCCTCGACCTTGAACTCGCGCTTGAGGCGGTCGACGATGATCTCGAGGTGGAGCTCACCCATGCCGGAGATGAGCGTCTGGCCCGTCTCGGGGTTGGAGGTGACGCGGAAGGTCGGGTCTTCCTGGGCGAGGCGCTGCAGGCCGATGGAGAGACGCTCCTGGTCGCCCTTCGAGTTCGGCTCGATGGACATCGAGATGACGGGCTCGGCGAAGGTGGTCTTCTCGAGGATCAGGTCCTCTTCGGCGGTGAGGGTGTCGCCGGTGGCGATGTCCTTCGGGCCGATGATCGCGCAGATGTCGCCGGAGTAGGCGGTCTCGATCTCTTCGCGGTCCATCGCGCGGAGGAGCACGATGCGGGAGATGCGCTCGTTCTTACGGGTGCGCGGGTTGTAGAGGGCTTCGCCCTTCTTGAGCTGGCCGCGGTACACGCGGTAGAAGACGAGCTGGCCGACGTGCGGGTCGGACCACAGCTTGAAGCAGAGGCCGGTGACCTTGGCCTTGTCGTCCGGACCGATGGTGATCTCCTTCTCGCCGTCGTCGACGTGGGCCTTCTGGGGGCGCATGTCGACGGGGGACGGCAGGAAGTCGACGACGCAGTCGAGGAGCATCTGCACGCCCTTGTTCTTGAAGGCGGAACCGGGGATGACGCCGATGAAGTTGAGGGAGAGGGTGGCCTTGCGGATGCCGGTGCGCATCTCGTCGATGGTCACTTCCTGGCCGTCGAGGTACTTGGCGGCGAGGACGTCGTCGAAGTCGGCGAGGGCTTCCACGAGCTTGGTGCGCCACTGCTTGGCTTCTTCCTTCTGGCCTTCGGGGATCTCGACCGTGTGGTACTTCATGCCCTTCGGGTCGGTCTCGTCGTAGACGTAGGCGATGTTCTTGATCAGGTCGATCATGCCCTTGAACTCCTCGCCCTGGCCGATCGGGATGAAGAGCGGGTGGGCGTTGCCCTTGAGCTTGGTGCGGATGTCGTCGACCGCGCCGAAGTAGTCGGCGCCGGTGCGGTCCATCTTGTTGACGAAGGCGACGCGCGGGACGCCGTACTTGTTCATCTGGCGCCAGACCGTCTCGGACTGGGGCTGCACGCCGGCGACGGCGCAGAACACGGCGACGGCGCCGTCGAGGACGCGGAGCGAGCGCTCCACCTCGGCCGTGAAGTCCACGTGGCCCGGGGTGTCGATGATGTTGATGCGATGGTCGATGTTCGCGAAATGGCCTTCCTTGGTCTTCCAGCCGGCGGAGATGGCGGCCGCGGTGATCGTGATGCCGCGCTCGCGCTCCTGCTCCATCCAGTCGGTGGTGGCGGTGCCGTCGTGCACTTCGCCCATCTTGTGCACCACGCCGGTGTAGAAGAGGATGCGCTCCGTGGTGGTCGTCTTGCCGGCGTCGATGTGCGCGGCGATGCCGATGTTGCGCGTGTGCTCCAGGGGGAACGCGCGGTTCGGGGAGTTGAGGTCGGAAAGCTTGGCCATGGTCGGAACCGTTGTCTGTCTGCGAGGTTACCTGCGGATTACCACTTGAGGTGGGCGAAGGCACGGTTGGCCTGGGCCATCTTGTGGGTCTCTTCGCGCTTCTTCACCACGTTGCCGGTGTTGTTGTAGGCGTCGACGAGCTCGGCGGCGAGGGCTTCGGACATCGTGGTGCCCTTGCGGCCGGCGGCGGCGGCGGCGACCCAGCGCAGCGCGATGCTGTTCTGGCGCTCCGGGGAGACTTCGACCGGGACCTGGTAGGTGGCGCCACCGACGCGGCGGCTCTTGACCTCGAGCTTCGGGCGGCAGTTCTCGAGGGCGCCGAGCATCAGCTCGACGGGGTTGCCCTTCATCAGCTTCTCGCTGACCTTCTCGATCGCTCCGTAGACGATGCCCTGGGCGATGGACTTCTTGCCGGACTTCATCACGACGTTGATGAGCTGGCTGATGAGGGGGGAGCCGTAACGGGCGTCCGGGAGGTGGGCGCGCTTGGCTGCTTTGCGACGACGAGACATGGTCTGAGCGGAGTTGGGGTCGGAAACGGATTAGGCCTTCTTTTCCTTCGGGCGCTTGACGCCGTACTTGGAGCGGGAGCGACGGCGCTTCTCGACGCCGGAGCAGTCGAGCGGGCCGCGGACGATGTGGTAGCGCACGCCCGGGAGGTCCTTCACGCGGCCGCCGCGGACGAGGACGACGGAGTGCTCCTGGAGCTTGTGGCCTTCGTCGGGGATGTAGGAGATGACTTCCTGGCCGTTGGTCAGGCGGACCTTGGCGACCTTGCGCTGGGCCGAGTTCGGCTTCTTCGGCGTGCGGATCATCACCTGCACGCAGACGCCGCGGCGGAAGGGCGAGTTGTTCAAGGCAGGCGACTTCGACTTGGCCTTGGGTTGGACACGCGGTTTACGGACGAGCTGGTTGATGGTAGGCATGGACCTCGGTAAATAGGGAAAAGAGGGTTTGGGCATAGGGGTCGAGGCCCCTCATGCAAGAGGAAAGTGCGGGGATTTTAAGGTTTCTTTACTCCCCTCCCGGCGGCGCCCCTTCCGGGAATTATTTGGCGGGACAATTTCAGACCCCCTGCCATTACTCAAACCCCGCCCATGCCCCCCACCCGCCTGACCGCTTCCCTGCTCCTCGGAGCCTACTGCCTGACCGGTCTGGCCCAGACGGCCACCCCTCCCTCCCCCCGGGCCCTCGACGCCGCGAACAAGGAAGAGGCCGAGGACGCGGAAATCATCGTCCTAGCCGGTCTACCCCATCTTAAAGAAAAGGAAGCCATCCTGAGTTATGCCCGCCAGACCTATGTCAAAGCGGACCTGATCAAGGACAAGGCCCTCCTACAGATCATCCGTCTTTCCCTCGCCAAACTGGAAGATCAGCCCGATAAATCGGCCCAAATCCTGCAGGAACACCTCAACCAGCTGTCCGAATACTTCACGAAGGAAGGAATGGCCGCCCAGGCCGCCGGCAAGATGGACGATGCCCTGCGCCTGGCCCAGGTCGCGGTCCGCTGCAATCCGGGGAGCGCTAAGGCTAAGTTATTCTTCGCCAACTTCTTACATACCGTAGCTGGCCGTACGGACGACGCGATCCAGACCCTCCAACACGGCTTGGAATTCCTGCCCGTGGAAGACCCGCTGACCAAGGACTATCTCGAGCGCTATTTCCAGCTGCTCCAGGCCCGGGAACGTGATCAGGAGGTCATCGAGGTCAGCCTCCGCCTGCTCAATAACACCAAGAACGTCTCCGGCGGTATGCGGGAGGTCCTTTCCTTGTCCGCCGCGACCTCCCTCTACTGGACCGGCAAGTATCCGGATGCTGTCAACCTCATCAATACCAGCGGTTTAGACAAACTCCCGAGCGGTTTCCTCCTCAAGGCGCGGGCCCTCTTCGAGGGCGGCAAGACCCGGGAGGCCATCAGCTTGCTGGAATCCAAGACTTCGGCCTTCAGCGGAGCAGCCCGCGAGGCGGTGCTCTCGCAACTCACCCGCTACCATATCCTGCTCGGCGAAAGCCGGATCGCCTTGGCGGTCAACCAGGAGCGCATCGACCTCGATGAGAACGCCTTCTTCCCGCAGATCCAGAAGCTCCACCTGCTCGACCGCATCGGCCTCAAGGAAGATTTCGATAAGCAGCTCAAGCTGATCCTCACGCGCTACGCCGCCAACTCGGCCGCCATGCTCGCGCTCGCGAACTTCGCCGCCGAGAAAGGCTACTCCGAACTCACCGGCGCCATCGCCATCGCCGCCGACCAGCAGGGCTTCGAACGCGTGACCTTCGCGGTGCTCCACCTCGAGGCGCTGGTCCGGGGCCCCGACCCGAGCCAGGCGATCACGCAGTACCAGCAGATCGTCGCCGCCGACCGCACCTACTTCAAGGCGAAGGAGCCGCTCGTCATGGCGCTGCTGGGCATCGCCCACCACGCGCGCCCGAAGAACGACCCGAAGGCCGCCAAGATCGACCGCGACACGGGCAACCGTTACCTCGAGGAATTCCTCAAGGCCAAGGACCTCGGCCCCGAAGCCTATCGCTCCGTCGGCCGCCACCTGCGCGCGATCCGCGCCGGCGAGCCCGCGGTCCGCGTCCTCGAAGCCGGCGCCGCGAAGCACCCGCGTCACTCGCAGCTGCGCGCGGACTACGTCTCCGCCCGCATCCTCGCCGGACAGACCGAAGCCTACGGCACGCGCCGCGCCGTCGCCGACGAGCTCGAGACGCTGCTGACGCTGCGCCGCCCTTCCCCGCTGGTCTGGCAGGAGGCCGCCTCGTGGCTGCGCACCGAATCGAAGCTGCCGCCGGAACGGCAGCGCCGGCTCCAGGCCGCGTGCGAGGCCCTCGTGCGCGCCAACCTCGACCCCGACGCCCTCGCCGGCTTCTGACGCGCCGATGGACCTCGCCCGCCGCCGCGCCGAGCTCATCGCCGAGCTCGAGCCTTTCTCCGACCACCACGAGCGTTTCCAGTACGTGATCGACCGGGCGAAATCCGCGCCTGCGCTCCCGGCCGAGCTCAAGCTCGAGGCCTTCCTCATCGAGGGCTGCACCTCCAACCTCTGGCTCGTCCCTTCGCTCGAGGACGGCGTCTGCCGTTTCCGCTGCGACGCCGACTCGCTCATCACGAAGGGCGTCGCGAGCCTGGTCTGCGAATTCTACGACGGCGCCGCGCCCGCGGCGGTCGCGGCGACCGACGCCGACTTCCTCTCGGCCGTGGGCATCACCCAGCACCTCTCCCCGAACCGCCGCAACGGCCTGACCAACCTGGTCGGCAAGATCCGCGCGTTCGGCCGGCTCGCCGCGGGTTCCTGATGAGCCCCATCGGCGGGGCTTAAGAAAGGGGATATGCTTGCTTGGGATTTGCGCCGTCGGCGTTGTCCCTTGAGATGGAGCCATGACCCAGCCGGAAACCGCCGCGCCCGACCGACGCCTGTTCGGACTATGCCTGCTCACGCTGGCGTGGTCGGTGCTCGTGCTGCAGGCGGGCGGGTTCACCACGAGCATCCAGGCCGGCATGGCCTTCCTGGACTGGCCCCTCTCCAACGGCTCCGTCAACCCGCCCGGCTGGCTCACGGAGATCGACAAGTTCGCCGAACACTCGCACCGCCTCGCCGCGACCGGCCTGGGCGTCCTCTGCGTGGCCCTCGCCGTCGCGCACCGCCTGCTCGAGCCGCGCGTCGTCGTGCGCCGCGCGGCCTACGCGCTCGTCGGCCTCGTCGTGCTCCAGGGCATGCTCGGCGGGCTGCGCGTGCTCCTCGACCAGCTGAACATCGGCGGCGACGGGAACTTCAAGGCCGCGGCCTTCGCCGTCGGCCACGCCGTCAACGCGCAGCTGACGCTCGCCCTCCTCGCCTTCGTCGCCCTGGCGCACAGCGCCGCCTGGCATCGCGCGGGCCGCGGCGAGGACCCCGCGCCCTTCCGGGCCGGCCGCTGGGCGGCGGGCCTCACGCTCGCGGTCATCGTCGGCGGCGCGGTCATGCGCCAAGGGCGCTTCACCGCCTGGGTCACTTCGCCCGACCAAGGGCTCTTCATCCCCTCGGTCGGTGACGGCGTGCTCTGGTGGGTCAACCTCGCCCACCGCGGCGGCGCCCTGCTGGCGGCCTCGGCCGTGCTCTTCTTCGCCTACCGGCTGGCCCGTCACGGCTATCCGTTCCTGCGCTGGGCCTCCCTCGTCGGCCTGCTGAGCTTGCAGGTGCTCCTCGGCGTCCTGAGCCTCCGCCTCTACGACAACCCGCACGTCCGGACGGTCCACCTCGTCGTGGGCGCCGCGCTCTTCTCCTCGCTCTGCGCCGCGGTCGCCCTCGCGCATCGCCGCGCCCGGACCGACGCCGCCTGACCCGGCGCGACGGATTTGCCTTTAACCCTGCGCGTAAAACCGCCACGACAAGACCGATGAGCGAACGCGCCGGATCCGTGCCTGCCGCCTACTGGGAGCTGACCAAGCCCCGGCTGTCGTTCCTCTCCGTGCTCACCTCCCTGGCAGGCTATTTCTGCAGCGCGCCCGCACAGCCGACCGAAGCCAAGGTGCTCGTGTCCCTCGCCCTCGGCACGGCGCTCGCCGCCGGCGGCTGCGGGGCCGTCAACATGTGGTGGGAGAGCGACGCCGACGCGAAGATGGAGCGCACGCGCAATCGTCCGATCCCCGCGGGGATCATCCGGCCCGGCGCCGCCCTGCTCTTCGGGATGATACTGCTGGCCGCCGGCGTGGCCCTCGTCTGGTTCGGCGCCAATCCCCTGGCCGGCGCCCTCACCGCCGCGACCGCGTTCTCCTACCTCTTCCTCTATACGCCGCTGAAGACGCTGACGTCCTGGTGCACGCTCGTGGGCTCCCTCCCGGGCGCGATCCCGCCCATCATCGGCACGGCCGCCAAGCTCGGCGCCATCGACCGCATGGGCTGGCTGCTCTTCGCCCTGCTGTTCTTCTGGCAGGTGCCCCACTTCATGGCCCTCGCGGTGATGTGCCGCGAGGACTACGCGCGGGGCGGCTTCAAGGTCGCCACGGTCGACGACCCTTCGGGCCGCTCGGCCTCGGTCTGGGCGCTGGCCTTCATCCTGCCGATGGTCGTCGTCGCCGGCGCGATCGCCACGAACTTCTTCCCGACGTGGACCAGCCCTTACGTCTGGGTCTCCCTCCTCGCGGGCGCCTGGTTCTTCAAGCTGACCCTCGAGTTCGCGCTGCCGCAGCGCCGGGCCGCGGTCGCGAAGCCGCTCTTCATCGCGTCGATCCTCTACCTGCCGGTCGTCCTGTTGACTCTGACGCTCAACCGGCTTTTCTGAGGCCATGGACGCCCGGGCCGCCAAGCAGACGCTGCGCGCGGAACTGAAGGCCCGCCGCGTCGCCCTCACGTCCCACGAACTGCAGGTCGCGGGCGACGCGGCCGCCCGGCTGATCACGCAGCTCCCCGAATGGAAGCAGGCGAAGACGGTCTGCCTGTACGCGTCCTTCGGCGGCGAACTGCCGACCGACGCCCTCCTCGCGGTCGCCCTGCTCGAAGGGAAGCGGCTCCTGCTCCCGCGCGTCACGAACCGGACGACGCTCGTCCTCCACGAGGTCGCCGACCTCGGCGCGCTCCAGCTCTCCCGCCTCGGCATCCGCGAACCGAAGCCCACGGCCCCGTCGGCGCCCCTGGCCGACGCCGGCCTGATCCTCGTCCCGGGCCTCGGCTTCGACGGCGCCGGCCGACGGCTGGGCTTCGGTGGCGGCTTCTACGACCGGCTGCTGGCCAAGCCGCCCCGCAAGACTTTCCTCCTGGGCCACGCGCACGCCTTCCAGGTCGTCTCGCGGCTGCCGGACGAACCGCACGACGTCAGGGTCAAGGCGGTCGCCACCCCGCAGGGCGTGATTCGCTGCCGAGCGCGCTAGCGGGTTTGCCAAGCGGGATGATTCGTGTCCGATGGAGGGTCCGATGTCCGCCCCCCGACCAGACGCGATCCGCCTCCGCGGCGTCCGCCATAACAACCTGAAGGGCTTCGACGTCGACATCCCGGTCGGCAAGCTGGTCGTGGTCACGGGCCTCAGCGGCGCGGGCAAATCCTCGCTGGTCTTCGACACCCTCCACGCGGAAGGGCAGCGTCGCTACGTCGAGACGTTCAGCCCGTACGTCCGCCAGTTCCTCGAACTGCTGCCTTCCCCTGCGCTCGACGCCGCGGAGAACGTCCGCCCCTCCGTCGCGATCAAGCAAGGCAACGCGGTCCGGACGTCGCGTTCGACGGTCGGCACGATGACCGAACTCTGCGACTGGTTCAAAGTCTGGTTCGCGCACCGCGCCGAACTGGTCGACCCGGCCAGCGGCCAGGTGATCGTCCCGCGCGGCCCCGACGCGGCCTGGCAGGATTCGCTCGCGCGCTTCCCGGGCCGGCCGCTCTCGCTCGCGTTCGCGGTCGCCAAACCGGAATCGCTCGGCTGGGCGACCATCGCGGAAGAATTCGCCAAGGCCGGCTTCAGCCGCGCCTTCGCCGCCGGCCGGCGCGTCCGGCTGACCGAGGACGAGATCCCCGCCGACGCCGCGGAGCTGCTGGTGATCCAGGACCGCGTGACGGCCGACCCCGACCAGGCTTCGCGCTTCCATGAGGCGGCCCTCGCGGCCTTCCGTCTCGGCGGCGCCCGCCTGCGCCTGCTCGACGACCAAGGGCAGGAACTCGCCCGTTACAGCGAGGCGCTCGAGTCGCCGGTCGACGGACGCAAGTTCCGGCCGGCCTCGCCCGCGCTCTTCTCCTTCAACTCGCCCGTCGGCGCGTGCCCGGAGTGCCGCGGCTTCGGCCGCGTCATCGGGCTCGACTGGGGCAAGATCGTCCCTAACCCGGCGCTGACGCTCGCGGAGGGCGCGATCGCGCCGTTCCAAGGCACGGTCTACGGCGAATCGCAGAAGGACCTCGCCCGCGCCTGCCGCAAGGCGGGCGTCCCGATGGACGTGCCCTGGAAGAAACTCTCCGCGGCGCACCGGAAGTTCGTCGAGCACGGCGAACCGGGCTACGTGCCCGGCTCCTATGATTCGATGTGGTACGGGGTCCGCGGCTTCTTCCGCTGGCTCGAAGGGACGACCTACAAGATGCACGTGCGGGTGTTCCTCTCCCGCTGGCGCGCCTACGAATCCTGCCCGCAGTGCCGCGGCCGCCGCTTCCGCGAGGAAGCCCTCTGCTGGCGCTGGCAGGGCCGGACGCTCCCCGAACTCTACGCCTCGCCGGTCTCGGACCTGCGCGCGCTCCTCGCGCCGCTGGCGCCCAAGGACTCCCGCCACCCGGCCGACCACGCCCTCGAGGCCATCCTCGCGCGCCTCGGCTACCTCGAGGCGGTCGGCCTCGGCTACCTCGCCCTCGACCGTCTCTCGCGCACGCTCTCCGGCGGCGAAGTCCAGCGCGTCAACCTGACCTCCTGCCTCGGCGCCTGCCTGGCGGACACGGTCTTCGTCCTCGACGAACCGAGCGTCGGCATGCACGCCCGCGACCTCTCGCGGATGGTGGGCATCCTCCGCGGCCTCGTCGACCAGGGCAACACGGTCGTGGTCGTCGAACACGACGAGTCGGTGATGCGCGCGGCCGACTGGCTGATCGAGATCGGCCCGCGGCCCGGCGCCGAAGGCGGCCATCTCCTCTACCAAGGACCGCCCGCCGGCATCCTCAAGGTCAGGGATTCCGCGACGGGCGGCTGGCTCTCCGGCCGACGCTCGCCCGAGACGCGCGTCCCGCGGCCGGTCGGCGACACGACGCCTCGTCTCCGCGTCAGCGGCGCGACCGTCAACAACCTGCGCGACTTCGGCTGCGCGATCCCGCTCGGCCGCCTCGTCGGCCTCTGCGGCGTCTCGGGCTCGGGCAAGTCGACGCTGCTGCATCAGGTGATCGGCCGCCGCGACCCGGAGTCGGGCGACGAGTCGGCGGAACTGAAGTGGGTGAGGTTCGACCGGGAGCCGGCGGAGGTCGCCCTGGTCGACCAATCCCCCGCGACCCGGACGCCGCGCTCCAATCCGGCGCTCTACGTCGGCGCCTGGGACGCGATCCGCACCCTGCTCGGCAATTCGCCCGAAGCGAAGGCCGCCGGCTTCTCGCCCTCGCACTTCTCCTTCAACGCCGGCGAGGGCCGCTGCGAACGCTGCGGCGGCGCGGGCTGGGAGACGGTCGAGATGCAGTTCGTCTCCGACGTCGCCCTGCCCTGCCCCTCCTGCGGCGGCAAGCGCTTCCGCGACGAGGTGCTCGGCTTCCGCTACGACGGCAAGTCCGTCGGCGACCTGCTCGCGATGTCCGTCGCCGAGGCGCGCCGGTTCCTCGGCGAACGCACGCCCGCCTCCGCCCAGCTCGCCTGCCTCGAGGAGGTCGGCCTCGGCTACCTGTCGATGGGCCAGCCGCTCACGACGCTCTCCGGCGGGGAGGCCCAGCGCCTCAAGCTCGTCCGCTACCTCTCGAAGATCGACGCGCGCAAGAGCGGCGCGCTGCTGCTCCTCGACGAACCGACGACCGGCCTGCACCGCGAAGACGTGGCCCGCCTGGTCGGACTGCTGCACCGGCTGACCGAGGCCGGTCACTCGCTGATCGTGGTGGAACACCACCTCGACGTGCTGGAGTCCTGCGACTGGCTGCTCGAGATGGGTCCGGAGGCCGGCCCCGCCGGCGGCCGCCTGGTCGCCGAAGGTCCGCCCGCCGAGGTCGCCCGCGCGGGCACCGTCACGGGCCGCTTCCTCGCCCGGGGCGACGACGCCTTCGCCGCCGCCGCGGCCTCGCCGGGCAGGCCGCGGCCGACGTCGATCGTCCTCCGCGGGGCGCGCGAGCACAACCTCAAGGACGTCTCGCTCGAGATCCCGCACGGCTCGCTGACCGTGATGACCGGCGTCTCCGGCTCCGGCAAATCCTCCCTCGCGTTCGACATCCTCTTCGCCGAAGGGCAGCGCCGCTTCCTCGAGTGCGTCTCGGCCTACGCCCGCCAGTTCGTCGAACAGCTCCCCAAGCCCGACATCGACGCGCTCACCGGCCTGCCGCCCACGGTCGCGATCGAACAACGCGTGACGCGCGGGTCGGCGAAATCCACCGTCGCGACGGTCACCGAAGTGGCCCAGTACCTGCGCGTGCTCTTCGCCCGCGCGGGCGTGCTGCACAGCCCGGCGACAGGCGAACCGCTCGTGGAGATGACCGAAGACGCGGTCGTCCGCCTCGTCGCCAAGCAGGCGAAGGCCTGGAAGAAGGGCTCCCTGCTCGTCGCCGCCCCGCTCGTGCGCGCCCGCAAGGGCCACCATCGCCCGCTCGCCGAGTGGGCCGAGACGAAGGGCCTCCGCCTGCTCCGCTGCGACGGCGAGCTGCTCCCGGTCGAAGGCTTCGCCGGCCTCGACCGCTACTCCGAACACGACGTCGACGCGGTGTTCGGCGAACTCCGCGCCGACGGCCTCATCCGCCTGCCCGACGAGACCGAGGCGTCCGGCGAGAAGGCCCTCCGCGCCCTCGTCCGCCAGGCGCTGGCCTCCGGCAAGGGCGCGTGCGTCCTGCTCGCCCCCGACGGCCGGCAGGTCGCCTACCTGTCGACCTCGCGCAGCGATCCCGCCACGGGCGAATCCTTCCCGGAGGTCGATCCGAAGCACCTCTCCTGGAACTCGCCGCGCGGCTGGTGCCCGGACTGCCGCGGCCACGGCCTCGAGGTCACGGCCTTCTCCTCCGACGAGGAGGAATCCATCAACGAGAACGCCATCGCCGACCGCGTGGGCGAAGCGGTCTGCCCGACCTGCCATGGCGAACGCCTCGGCCCGATCGGCCGCTCGGTGAAGCTGGTCGGCCCGAAGGGTCGCGCGCTGTCCCTGCCCGGCCTGCTGCGCCTGCAGCCCGACGAAGCCCTCGCGTTCCTCGCCGGACTCCGGCTCGAGGCCCGCGAGCAAGCCATCGTCGGCGCGCTGCTGCCCGAGATCGCCTCCCGCCTCCGCTTCCTCGATTCCGTCGGCCTCGGCTACCTCGCGCTCGACCGCGGCGCCGACACGCTTTCCGGCGGCGAAGCCCAGCGCATCCGACTCGCGGCGCAGCTCGGCTCGACCCTCTCGGGCGCGCTCTACGTCCTGGACGAACCGAGCATCGGCCTGCACCCGCGCGACAACGACCGGCTCATCGGCTCGCTCAAGGGCCTGCGCGACCGCGGCAACACGGTCCTGGTCGTCGAACACGACGAAGACACCATGCGCGCGGCCGACCTGGTCGTCGACATGGGCCCGGGCGCCGGCGTGCACGGCGGCGAGATCGTCGCCCAGGGCACCGCGGCCGCGCTCGAGCGGCGCGCGGACTCGGTGACGGGGCGTTTCCTGAAGGAGGCCATCCCGCATCCGCTCCGCGGCGCCCGCCGGCCCGTCGCCGGCAAAGGCGCGCCCGCGTCGTGGGTCCGTCTCAAGGACGCCTCCCTGCGCAACCTCAAGGGCTTCGACGTCCGGATCCCCGCGGGCCGCCTGACGGTGGTGTGCGGCGTCTCGGGCGCCGGCAAGTCCACGCTGGTGACCGACCTCCTCGCCCCCGCGATCCGCGCCGCCCTCGCGAAGAAGAAGGACGGGCTCACGGGCAAGGAAGCGCTCGGCGTGGTCTCGCACGAAGGCCGGCCGGCGTTCGGCGCCCTCACCGGCCTCAAGGGCTTCCGCCAGCTGGTGGTCGTCGACCAGGAGCCGATCGGCAAGACCCCGCGCTCGACGCCGGCGACCTACGTCGGCGTCTGGGACCTCATCCGCGAACGGCTGGCCTCGCTGCCGGAAGCCGCGATCCGCGGGCACGGCGCCGGCTTCTTCTCCTTCAACACCTCCGGCGGACGGTGCGAAGCCTGCTCCGGCGCGGGCCGCATCAAGCTCGAGATGAGCTTCCTGCCCGACACTTACGTGCCGTGCGAGGAATGCGCGGGCTCGCGTTACGGCGCCGCCGCCAAGGCGATCCGCTGGAACGGCAAGTCCGCCGCCGACCTGCTGGCGATGACGTTCGAGGAGGCCGCGGCCTTCCTGTCGTTCGACGCGAAGCTGGGCGACCTCTGCGGGCTCATGGTCAAGACCGGCCTGGGCTACCTCACCCTCGGCCAGAGCAGCCCGACGCTCTCCGGCGGCGAGGCCCAGCGCCTCAAGCTGGTCAGCGAACTGGCCCAAGGCCTGCCGACCTTCCGCGAGCGCTCGCGCGGCGAGATCCGCCCGAACCTCTACATCCTCGAGGAACCGACCATCGGGCTCCATCAGTCCGACTGCCGTCGCCTGATCGAACTGCTCCACGCGCTCGTCGACCAAGGCCACACGGTCGTGGTCATCGAGCATCACCCCGACGTGCTCGCCGAAGCGGACTGGGTGCTGGAGATCGGCCCGGAAGGCGGCAACGCCGGCGGGGAACTCGTGCACGCCGGCGACCCGGAATCGCTCGCGAAGCTCAAGAAGTCGCCGACCGCCCCCTCGCTCCGGCTCACGCTCGAGCGCGGCCGGGCCCTCCGACCGGGCTGAGGGGGAGATTATCCGCCGCGACGGACGATGTTCTTTTGACCAATCCGCGCCGGGCGGCATCCTCCGGCCTGTCCCCACGATGGCCAGCCAACCCACCCCGCCCAAGAAACCCGCGCCGATCCTCGCCCATCGCCGGAGCCAGACGAACTGGCCGTTGCTGCTGGTGGGCGGCGCCGCGCTCGCGGGCGTGGCTTGGTTCGTATGGCAGAACACGCGCCGGCCGACCGAGGTCGTCGCGGTGAAGGAGACGCCGAAACCGGTCGAAGCCCCGAAAGCCGCCGCGCCGGAGCCGGTCCCCGTCGTCGTCGCCGAGCCCAAGCCGGTCGCCCCCGTCGCCCCGCCCAAGATGGCCGAGGTCCCGAAAGAGGCGCCGGCGGCCGCGCCCGTCGTCGTCGAGGCCAGACCTTTCGTGTTCGCCGGCGCCGCCCTGAACGATCCGAAGCTGCCGGCCCTCCTCGTCGCCGACGCGCGCGAGCGGCTCAAGGACGGCCAGTGGGAGGAACACCTGACGCGGCTGCGGAAAGGCCTGCTCCCGGCGCTGGCGGCGACCGCCTCGACGGACGGCGTCGAACGCCATAACCGCCTCTGGGAGAGCCGGGCCTTCGCGCTCGGCATGACCCAGGCCCTCTTCATCCGGCGCGTCGGCGCGGAGAACCTGCGCACGGCGGCCCAAGGCGGCGAACCGCTGAACGCCTTGCTCGGCGAACTGCTCGGGCGCGCTGACCTGCTCGAGAAGTTCGCGCTCACGCTCAAGGACGAGGACGACGCGGCCGAGGCCCTGCGCGTCTGGGCGCGGCTCGCCGCCGACGACACCCCCGCCCAGGCCGGTCGCTACGACCACCTGCAGATCGCCTGCGCGCTCGTCTTCGACCAGCCGCTCCGCTGGTCCCGCTTCGACGGCGGGGAAGCCTGCTCGGCCGACGCCCTGACCCGCTACCGTTACTTCAAGGCCGCCGCCGAGGCCGGCCGGCTCGTCGGCGACGTCCGCAAGGCGTCGCCCGGCGACCTCGTCTGGGTGGTCGGCGCCACGGCGACCGAGGAGGAGATGAACTGGGCGCTGGCCAATCCCAAGCTGCGCTCGCTCTCGGAATGGGCCCCGAGCTACGGGCTCATCCGCTACCGGATGGATTATGTCACGCAGGAGAAGACCAAGCTGGCCAAGCCGACCGAAGGGACCCTGAAGGAGATCTTCGAGCTCGGCGGCATCTGCATGCACCAGGCGCACTTCGCCGCCAACACCGCCCGCGCCTACGGCATCCCCGCCGCCTACGTGACCGGCGACGGCAACCGCGGCGGGCACGCCTGGTTCGCCTACCAACGGAAGGACAAGGAGTGGAACATGAACACGGGCCGCTACAACGACGGCTACGCCTGCGGCGAGACGACCGACCCGCAGACCGGCCGGCGCATCGGGGAGTTCGAGGTGCAGATCCTCGGCGACCCGCAGCGCCGCGCCGAACGTTTCGCGAAATCCCAGCGGCTGCAGCTCGCCGCCCAGATCTTCGGGGACGGCGGCGACCGCGAAGCCCAGCGCGAATGCCTGCGCCTCGCGGTGCTGGCGTCCAACCGCTGCCTCGAGGCCTGGCGCGCCTACGCCGCCTGCCTGGAGGCGCTCGGTCCGAAGGTGCGCACGGAGGAGTGGAAGACGTTCGTCCAGGAGATGCGCCGCGCGTTCGACGAATGGCCCGACATGCGCGAGCTCGCCGACGAGATGGAGGCGAAGCACCTCTACCCGACGATGACCCAGGACGAGATCTTCCTGAGCTGCAAGCGGGCCTACGACCGGCTGATCTCCGAGAAGAAGCGGCGCGGCGACTACGACCGCACGCGCTACGACCTCATCCAGAAGGCCGTCGGACGCGAGGCCGCCGTCCTCATGGCCGACCGGGCCAGGCACGCCGAGAAGCTCGCCAACATGCACCGCCGGGCCCTGGAGGACAACGCCGACCACCTGCCGACGTTCCGCGCCCTGCTCGAAGGCTATTACCAGGCCGTGAAGGGCGACAGCCGGATGGAAGCCGCCTTCCTCTCCGAGATCGAGCGCGTGTACCGGCGGAAGCTCGGCGGCACCGCCGGCGCGGACGTCTTCCGCCTGAAGGCCCTCGCGGGACTGCTTGACCTTATCCAAGGGTACTTCGAGAAATGCGACGACGTCGAACGGGCCCGCCGGCTGAGGCTCGAATCCGAGAAGATCCAGAAGACCCTCGACAAGCTGAAGAAATGACCCCCTCCCGTCCCCTCCTCCTCGGCGTCAACATCGACCACGCCGCGACGCTCCGCCAGGCGCGCTACCGCGGTTCGCACCAGTCGCCGCACGCCGAGCCGGACGTGGTCGCGTTCACGCGCGAAGCGCTCGCGGGCGGCGCCGACGGCATCACCCTGCACCTGCGCGAGGACCGCCGGCACATCCAGGACGCCGACGTCCATGCGATCGCCGCCATCCCCGGGGTCCGTCTCAACCTCGAGATGGCCTGCACCCCCGCGATGACCGCCTTCGCGCTGCAGCTGAAGCCGGCGGCGGTCTGCCTCGTGCCGGAATCCCGCGAAGAGGTCACGACCGAAGGCGGCCTCGACGTCGCCGGGCAGCTCGCCCGCGTCCGCGAGACCACCCACGCGCTGAAGGCCGCCGGCATCGAGGTCTCCTTGTTCATCGGACCCGACGCCCCCCAGATCGAGGCCGCCGTCGCCGTCGGCGCCCCGGTCGTCGAACTCCATACGGGCGCCTTCGCCAACGCGTGGAAATCCCCGGCCGCGGACGCCGAACTCGGACGGCTCCGCGCCGGCTGCGAGCTCGCCCATCGTCTCGGGCTGATCGTGAACGCCGGCCACGGCATCAACTACGACAACATCCGCGCCATCCTCACGCTGCCGCACCTGCAGGAACTGAACATCGGCCACTCGATCGTCGCGCACGCCCTCTTCAAGGGCATCCGCGGCGCGGTCGCGGAGATGAAGGCGCACCTGGCCGGGCCGGCATGAACCTCCAAGGCGGCAACGTGCTCGGCGTCGGCGTGGACCTCACGGAGGTCGACCGCATCCGCACGGCCCATCGGAAGCACGGCGCCGCCTTCCTCGCCAAGGTCTTCACGCCCGCGGAGCAGGAACTCTGCCTGGCGAAAGCCGATCCCTATCCTTCGCTGGCCGCCCGTTTCGCCGCCAAGGAAGCCGCGAGCAAGGCCTTCGGCACCGGCCTCGGCGCGGAGCTCTCCCTGACGAGCGTCGGCGTCCTCAACGGCCCGGAAGGCGAACCGGTCGTCGAACTCGACGACAAGGCCCGCGCCCTCCTCGCCGCCCGCGGCGCCTCCCGCCTGCTGGTCTCGCTCACGCACACCGACACGCTCGCCCAGGCCTTCGCGGTGCTGGTCCGCTGACGCATGCGCGCCTCCGTCCGCCTGCCGGTCCTGTCCTGCGCCGAAGCCGCGGCCGCCGAAGCGGCGTTCCTCGCCGGTGATGCGAAGCTTTCCTGGCGGCTGATGAACGTCGCCGCCCGCGGCGTCGGCGAGGCCGCGCTCGCTCTCCTCGGCCGCCAGCCGGAGCGCATCCTGGTGCTGGCCGGCAAAGGCAACAACGGCGCCGACGCCTTCCTCGCCGCCCTGCGCTGCGCCCGCGCCGGCACGGAGATCGTCGCGGTCTTCGCCGAAGGCGGGCCCGCCCGCGCCCAGGCCCGGCGCGCATGGTCCGTCCGTAAGCAAGGCGTACGCATCGGCGTCGTCGCCGCGGCCGACCTGCGCCAGCTCGCCGCCCGCGAGTTCTGCCTGATCTTCGACGGCATCCTCGGCCAAGGTTTCCGGGCTCCGCTCTCCGCCGGGCTGCGGCGCTTGCTCCGCGACACGGAGCAGCTCCGCGGCCGGCGCGTCGCGGTCGACCTGCCGAGCGGCCTGGGCGATGATGCGACCGGCCCGGCGTTCCGTGCCGACCTGACGGTGTCGATCGGTTGCCTGAAACGCCCGCTGCTCGCGCCGAAGGCCGCCCGTTTCGTCGGCCGCCTCCGCGTCCTGGATATCGGCCTGCCCCTCGGCGAGACCGAGGAAGCCTGCGTGACCGCCGCCGCCCTCGCGCCGCTCACCCGTCCGCGCCGCGCCGGCAGCGACAAACGTCACCAAGGCCGGGTGCTCATCGTCGGCGGCTCCGAGCGCATGCCCGGCGCGGTCATCATGAACACCGCCGCAGCCCTGCGTTCGGGCGCGGCGCTTGTCACGACCTGCCTGCCGGAATCCATACGTGCGAAAGCCGCCGTCGCTTACCCCGAGGCGATGTGGCGCGGCCTGCGCACCGGTCGAGACGGCTCGCTGGCAACGACGAACCTGCGTGAACTCCGCCCGCTCCTCGCGGACAAGGACGTGTTGCTCCTCGGCTCGGGCATGGGCGAGAAAGCGGTGAAGCTCATCGGGGCGGTCGCCGCCTCAGCCCAGTCGGCCCTGGTCCTCGACGCCGACGCGCTCCGTCCGGCGGTCATCAAGGCCTCGGCAGGCGCGGAGATCCGCGTGCTCCTGCCGCACGCCGGCGAATTCAGACGCCTCAGCGGGCGCGGCGCGTCCGTGGCCGCGGCCCGCGCCTACGCGCGGCGCACGAAGACCATCGTCGTGCTCAAAGGCCCGCTGACCTGCGTCACCGACGGGGCGCGCGTGCTCCACGTCCCCTTCGGCGGACCGGTGCTCGCCCGCGGCGGCTCCGGCGACCTCCTCGCCGGCATCGTCGCCTCGGTGCTGGCCCGCCGCTCCGAACTCGGCCTGACGGCCTTCGACGCGGTGGTGCTCGCCGCGACCTGGCACGCGCGCGCCGCCGACTGGCTGAGGGATCTCCGCGGGGAGGAGGCGGTGAGAACCACCGAGCTGCTCGCTGGGTTGTCCCCGGTGTTGCGCCGCTGAACGGCGACCGCTGGCTGGCGGGATGCAGCCGATCCCGACCGACCCGCTCGCGCAACGCGTCCTGCTCAACGGCCTCAAAGGCGTCGGGCCGGTCACGGTGCGCCGCCTGCGCGAAGCCTTCGGCGGCGAACTCTCCGTGGCCCTCGGCGCCCCGGCCGAGCAGCTCGCGAAGGTCGAGGGCGTCAGCCGCCCCGTCGCGGCGGCCATCGCGGCCCGGGCTTTCGACTGGGCCGGGGAGATGGGCCGCGCGCGGGACCTCGGCTTCCGCCTGCTGTGCGAACTCGACGCGGCGTGGCCCGCCCCGCTCGCGCGGCTCTGGGACCCGCCGCTGGTCCTGTACGCGGAGGGGACGAATTTCCCGACGGAGCGCGCGGTCGGCCTGATCGGCTCGCGCCACTGCACGCCCTACGGGGCCTCGCTGGCGCGCGGCTTCGCCCGCGACCTCGCGCAGCAAGGCTGGTGGGTCGTGAGCGGCCTGGCCCGCGGCATCGACACCGCGGCGCACGAGGGCGCGCTCGACGCGTCCGGCCGCACCGCGGCGGTCGTCGGCCACGGCCTCGACCTCACGTTCCCGCCGGAAGCGGTCCGCCTTCGCGCGCGGATGAAGTCCGACGGGTGCGTGCTCTCCGAATTCCCGCTCGGCCGGCCCGCGGACCGGCAGACCTTCCCGCAACGCAACCGCATCGTCGCGGGCCTGGTCCGCGTGCTGGTCGTGGTCGAGACCGACGTCGACGGCGGCAGCATGATCACCGCGCGCTTCGCAGGCGACCTCGGCCGGACGCTCTGCGCGGTACCCGGCCGCGCCGACAGCCCCGCGAGCCGCGGCTGCCATGCGCTCATCCGGGACGGCGCGACGCTGGTGTCGTCGGTGGACGAGATCCTCACCGAACTAGGCGAAAGCCGCGACCAGCCGGCCTTGGCGTTGGTGACCGACCCGCCGGAGTTCGCGCGCTGGCTGCCGCACTTCGGCGGCGGGGCGGCCCAGGACGCCGAGTCGCTGGCCGCGCGCGCCGACTGCGCGGTCGCCGAGGCGGCGGTCGCCCTGACGCTGATGGAGATCCGCGGCGTGCTGCGGCGCCGGCCCGACGGACGGCACGAACGCGCCTGACTCAGCGGTGAGGAACGTTGCCTTGGTCCGCCGGCACCGGCGCGCTGAGCGGATTGCCCAGGCAGAGATCGAGCACCGCCTTCGGCTTGGCGAAGCAATCACGCAGACAGCCCATGACCGGACGCCAGCCTTCGCCGAACGCGGCCGGATACGCCGTGGAGCGGAGGCCGGCTCGGTCGGCCTGCCAGAGCGCGCGGACGCAATGCCAGCCTTGCGAGACGAACACGATCTGGTCGCCGGGATAATAAGCCTTCGCGCGCTGCACGGAATCCAAGGTGCGCCAGCCGTAAGGGTCTTCGACGATGGGACAGGTCACGCCGGCCGCACGCAGGCGTTCGGCCATCACGCGCGCATGGACGGCGGTACCGGAAGTCACGACGAGCTTAACCCGGCCTGAACGGGCGAGTTCCGCGGCGGCGGCGATCCGCGGACGGAAGGTGCCGGAGTGCTCCTGCGTCCCGTGCACGAACTCATCCGTGCCGAGCAGGACCATGACGGTGCCGGCCGGAATCTCATCCGTCGTCGCGGCGAGCCGTCCCCACCCGGCGGACCAGAGCCAGGCGTTGGAGCCGACGAAGAATAACGCCAAGAAGGCGAAAACCGCCCACACCCCGCGTTTGAGCCAACGAGACATGAAATCGACAATTACGGCCAATTTTTCGTTAGCAAGGGGTCTATCAGGGTATGATTTGCTTAAAATTAGGCATCAATAGGTTGCCGAAAGTCAGTATTAGGTCATTTTAAGGGGACATCCTCTACTGGCACGGATTCTGCCTACTTTTGCTCATCATGAGTGCCAACCCCGCCGCCCCGAACGCCAAAGTCCTGGTCATCGATGACGACAAGGACCTCCGCTACTCGCTGCGTCGCGCGCTCGCCGGCCTCGGCCACACGGTGATCGAAGCGGACAGCGGTGAGGCCGGCGTCGTCGCCGCCAAGCGCGACCAGCCTGACGTGATCCTCCTCGATAATCGCATGGGTGGCATGACCGGCATCGAGACCTTGCAGATGCTCCGCGGCGCGCAACCGCAGGCGATGGTCATCCTCATGACCGCCTTCGGCACGACGCAGACCGCGATCGAGGCGATGAAGTTCGGCGCCTACGACTACGTGATGAAGCCGTTCGACCAGGCGAAGCTGATCGCGCTCGTCGACAAGGCCCTCTCCGCGCGCCGCGACCTCGCGTCCGCCACCCGTTCGACGCGCGCGCTCGTCAACCCCGCCGACTACAAGGAAGGCATCGTCGGCAGCTCCGAGCCGATGCAGGAGGTCCTTAAGTCGATCGGCCAGGTCGCCGCGAGCGACGCCACGGTGCTCATCACCGGCGAAAGCGGCACGGGCAAGGAGCTCGTCGCCCGCTGCATCCACCAGCATTCCCTGCGCGCCAAAGGTCCGTTCCTCGCCGTCAACTGCGCCGCCATCCCCGAGAACCTGATCGAGTCCGAGCTCTTCGGCCACGAGAAGGGCGCGTTCACCGGCGCCACCAACCAGAAGCCCGGCAAGTTCGAGCTCTGCGACGGCGGCACCATCTTCCTCGACGAGATCGGGGACATGTCCCTGCCCACGCAGACCAAGGTCCTGCGCGCCATCCAGGAAGGCGAGATCCAGCGCGTCGGGGGCACGACGACCGTCAAGGTCAGCGTCCGCCTCGTCGCCGCGACCAACAAGGATCTCGAGGCGATGGTCGTCTCACGCCAGTTCCGCGAGGACCTCTACTACCGCCTCAACGTCTTCCGCATCCGCCTGCCCGCCCTGCGCCACCGCAAGGGCGACGTGCCGCTGCTCGTCGACTTCATGCTGCAGCGCCAGGCCGCGGCCAAGAAGCTCAAGCCGAAGCGCCTCTCCGACGAAGCCCTCGACGCCCTGCTCGCCTACGACTGGCCGGGCAACGTGCGCGAACTCGAGAACGTCGTGCAGCGCGCCAACGTCCTGGCCAAAGGCGAGACCATCCTGCCGAAGGACCTCCCGCAGGACGTCCTGAACCCGCGCAAGCCCGCCGCCGCGGCTCCCGCCACGGCCGCCGTCGCCGGGCCCGCCGCCGCGGTCGGAACCCCGGCCGAGGCCGCCCTCGGCGTCAGCTCCGCCTTCGACGCCATCTACAAGCACGGCCGCGCCGGCGACGGCAAAGCCATCCTGACGGCCATCGAGATGGAGATGATCAAGCGGGCGATGGAGGAGACCCGGGGCAACCAGCTGCGCTCCGCGATGATCCTCGGCATCAATCGTTCGACGCTGAAGAAGCGCCTGCTCGAGATGCGCGAGGCCGGCATCAAGGTGTTCACTTAACCTTTGCCACCCGACGGGAAAGGGTTTGGTTGGAGGCTCACCCCATGAGCACCTCCTCCCCCCTCCGTACCACGCTGCTGGCCACGGCCGCGCTCTTCCTGAGCTCGTACGCCGCGTTCGCCGGCGATACGATCCAGCTCTTCGACGGCAAGTCCCTCGCCGGCTGGAAGGCTTCCAAGAACTCCCCCGAAGGCACCTACAAGATCGAGGACGGCGTCCTCCAGATCCGCGGCGGCCAAGGCCACCTCTTCTACGTCGGCACCGACGGCAAGGCCGACTTCACGAACTTCGACTTCAAGGCGAAGGTGAAGACCTACCCGGGCGCCAACTCGGGCCTCTACTTCCACACGGCCTACGAGGACAAGGGCTGGCCCTCCCAGGGCTACGAATGCCAGGTCAACGGCAGCCACAAGGACATCAAGCGCACCGGCGGCCTCTACGCCGTCCGCGACGTCCTCAACACGCCCGCCGCGCCGGACAACGAGTGGTTCGACTACCGCATCCGCGTCGAGGGCAAGCGCATCCAGATCTGGATCAACGGCAAGCAGACCGTCGACTTCACCCAGCCCGAAGACTGGACCCCGCCCAAGGGCATGCCCGGCCGCAAGCTCGGCCACGGCACCTTCGCCATCCAGGCCCACGACCCGGGCTGCAAGGTCGACTACAAGGACCTCGTCGTCGAACGCCTCTGAGCGTCCGGCCGATGCCGACGAAAGGCGGACCTCATGGTTCGCCTTTTTCATGCCCGCGCATCAGGCGAGCGCGCGCTCGAGCTCGGCGATGAGCCGCGCCCTCACCGGCCCGGCCAGCGCCGATAACCGTCGCTGCTCGGCTTCGTATTCGCTCCGGCCTTCGACGGTCTCGATCGCGATGGGCTTCAGCCCGATCGCGGAGAAGTCATAAGGGCTGGCGCGCATGTCGACCGAGCGGGCGACGTGCGCGAGTTCGAACGCATCCGCGGCCAGTTCGGCCGAGACCCACGGCTGCGCCTTCATCGCCCATTTGAAGAGGTCCATCGTCACGTGCACGCAGCCGGGCTGCTCGTTCTCGACCCGCGCCTCGAGCGTGGGCGCGAGCTTGTTCAAAGGCCGCGCGTCCGGCGTGAAGAAACGGAACGCGTCGTAATGCGTGCAGCGTACGGGCATCGCCCGCACGACGGCGTCAGTGCCCTCCGCGCCGAGGCGGAGCGGCCAGGCGGAATGGCGCCGTTGTTCGGCCTGACCGTACACCATGGCCCACTCGTGGAGGCCGAAGCAGCCGTGGAAGGCGGGGCGCGCCGCGACGGCCCGGCAGAGCCGCAGGCTGAAGGCGAGACGCCCCGCCTGCGCGGCGTCGGGCAAGGCCACGCGCGCCAGGCCGTCCGCTCCGCGCAGGAAGCGGCGGCCGTCGACGAGCTCGTCGGCGTCGGCCAGCGCGACGCCGGCGCCGGGCGTCCAGCGGCGCAACGCGGCCAGGCGGAACGGATAGTAGGTGAAGAGGAAATCCTCGACGGGATCGGGCACGCCCTTCCGGGCGCGCTCGCGGCGGGCGTCGACGAGCCGGTCCGCGCGCGCCTCATGGGCGGCGCGCCGGGCCCGCCATTCGGCCCCGCCGAGCGCGGGCTGACTGACGGCGACGACGCTCAATCGAAGCGGCGATGATGCGCGGCGACCTTGACGTATTTCTCGGCCCAGCCGGGCAGCGCCGCCTGCTCGTCGGCCGTGAGCGCCCGCACGACCTTGGCCGGCGAACCCATCACGAGCGAACCAGGCGGGACGTGCGTGCCCTTGGTGACGAGCGCGTTCGCGCCCACGATGGATCGCGCGCCGATGACCGCGCCGTCGAGGACGGTGGCGTGCATGCCGATGAGGCATTCGTCGCCGATCACGCAGGCGTGCAGCATGGCGAGGTGGCCGACCGTGACGCGCGCGCCGACCTTGGCCGGGAGGCCGTCGGCGACATGCACCACGGCGCCGTCCTGGATATTGCTGCCTTCGCCGACCTCGATCGGGGCGATGTCGCCGCGAAGCACAGCGCAAGGCCAGACGCTGGCCTTGGGTCCGATGGTGACGTTGCCGATGACGACCGCCTTGGCGTGGACATAGGCCGTGGCGTGGACGGTCGGACCCACCGAGAGATTCCGGGTCAGCTCCTTGGAGAGAGCCGCATCGAGGTCGAGCGGCTCCTCGAACTGCCCGCCTTGGTAGAATGGGTTCATACCCCAAGAATTAAGCACCACCCCCCGGCTGGGAAGGCCTAACCACCCCGATCAACCCCTCTTTTAACCCACTTTAGCCCTCGAACCCCTTACCCGCCGTGTTCTGCAGCGTCTCACCAGCCCTAGCCCCGGCCCTATCCCAAGCCCAGATTTACCCCTGCCCCTCCCCCTCCCCCTAATCAGCAGACAATTCCCCTTGCCAACCCCCCTGCAGTCCGTTTGCTCCGACCTTCCGACAGCCATGAAGGCCACATTTATCACCTCCGGTCGCCAGTTCACCGTCTCCCAGGGCGACATCCTCATCGTCAACCAGTACCCTGGTAAGAACGAAGGCGACGTACTCACCTTCGACCAGGTCCTCCTGGTCGGCGAAGGCGCCTCCGCCAAGATCGGCACCCCGACCGTCGCCGGCGCGAAGGTCACCGCCAAGATCCTGGAGAACAAGCGCGGCGAGAAGATCGACATCTTCAAGCACCGCCGCCGCAAGGGCTACTACCGCCGCCGCGGCCACCGCCAGGAACTCTCGGTCATCAAGGTCGAGTCCATCTCTGCTTAACCCTTAACGTCCTCCCACCATGGCAACCAAGAAAGGCGGCGGCACTTCCTCCAACGGCCGCGACTCCACCTCCAAGCGCCTCGGCGTGAAGCTTTACAGCGGTGAATTCGCCACCGCCGGCTCGATCCTCATCCGCCAGCGCGGCACCCGCATGAACGCGGGCCGTAACGTCGGCATGGGCCGCGACCACACCCTCTTCGCCAAGGCCGACGGCCTGGTCAAGTGGGACGCCGAGCACCGCCGCGTGGAGATCGTCCCGACGACGTCCTCCGCCTGCTCGCTCAAGTAAGCTGCCCGCCAGCCCTCCGAGAAGCCGACCATCAGGTCGGCTTCTTTGTTTCACGGACCATCGGACGACGCTCCCCTCCCCCGGGCGCATCCCGGGTTTGGCGGGGTCCGTCCGTCGCAGCCTAGCGGGCGCGACGACGCAGGAGCTCCAGGGTCGACCGGAAGATCGATCGCGTGGAATCGGCGTACACGGCGTCGTGCACGACGTAGTCGCAGACACGTTCGATCGCCTGAGGATGCGTCCCGCAGCCGCGCAGTTCGCACGCGAGCAGCTGGAGTTTCTCAAGCGACAGATGCATGACGTCGGCCTTGGTCTCTTCGCAGAAACCGTATTCCGGATCTTCTTCCGCCTCCCGGCCAGGGGTGATGGGATGGGTGAGGTGCATTGGGGTGCGACCACAAGGGTAGCTCCCGACGGCACGCCGCAAGGTCGCCGAGGTTAAGAAAGGCCGTCCGCCACGTGACAAGCAGGTGACGTCCTCAGGCGTCGACGCCGGCTTGCGCGGAGCGCCGGAACTTCCAGCCCATCACGAGCGAGACGAGGATGAGCCCGGTCGCCAAGGCGATCCAGATGCCGGTCGCGCCCATGCCCCAGCGCCCGATGGGCAGGCCGAACAACCGGAAGCCGGCCGGGAACGCCAAGGCGAGGGCCAGCGGCAGGCAGAAGAGCCAGTAGACGATGAAGACGCTCCACGAGGCCCACGCGGCCCGGTTGACCGAACGCAGCAGGTAGGCCGCCACGACCTGCACGCCGTCGAACGGCGCCCAGATCGCCGCGAAGACCAGGAGGCTCGAAGCCAGCGCGGCGGTCTCGGTCCCGGCCACGCCATAGGTCTCCATCAGCAGCGGACGCAGGAGGATCATGGCGAGGCCGTAGGCCCCCATCATGACGCCGCCCAGCAGCATCGCGCCCAAGCCGACGGCCTGCACCTTGCGCGGATCCTTGGCCCCGTAGGCTTCGCCGACCCGGATGCCCGCGGCGATGCCGAGCCCGAGCGGCAGCATGAAGGCGGCGGACGCGGTGCTGATCGCCACCTGGTGCGCGGCCTGGGCGGTGGCGTTGATCCAGCCGGCCATGACGGGCACGACCGCGAAGATCCCGACCTCGCTGAGGCTGTGCAGGCCCGCCGGCCAGCCGGTGGCGAGCAGACGGCGGAAGACGGCGAGCTGCAGTCCGTCGCCCCAGCGGACTTCGCCGCGGCCCGGCGTGAGCCAGAGGCCGACGAGCATCAGGATGCGCGAGACGAGCGTCGCCCAGCCGGCGCCGGCGAGACCCATCGCGGGGAAACCCCAGTGGCCGAACATCCACAGCCAGTTGAAGAAGATGTTGGCGAGGATGCCCGCCGCCAGCCAGGCCAGCGAGATCCACGGCTGGTGCTGCGAGTCGCGATGCCCCCGCAAGGCATGGAAGGCCAGCCCGGGCACCATCGCCCAGGCCATGGTGACGAAGAAGTCGTGCGTCTCGGCGGTGACCTCGGGCGAAGAGCCCAGCAGCGGCAGGAACCGCGCGGCGAAGTGCGTGAGCGCGGCGGTGACCACCCCGAGGCCGAGCGCCAGGACCATGCCGTGCCGCAGGATCGCCGGCGCGGACTCCTCGACGCCCGCGCCGTTGTCCTGCGACTGGTAGACGGCGATGGCGCCGACCACCCCGATGCCGAAGACGTACGGGATGTAGTTGAGGTTCGAGGCCAGGGCCGACGCCGCGAGCGCCGTCTCCCCGAGATGGCCCGCCATGGCCACGTCCACGACGAACATCAGGCCGTAGCCGAGCATGCCGAGCATGATCGGGACGGCGAGCTTCAGCGTGGGTCCGATTTCCGAACGGATGGTGGGGACGGTGGCCAAGGCTCCCAAGAGGAGCCGAACGACCCGCCGAGGCGAGTCAGTTCTTCGGGATGCGGTTCAGCGTGTAATAGGCGTCCGCGTGATCGAGCGGCTCGCCCGCCGCCGAACGGACTCCGTCCGCATGCAGCTCGTGGATGTGAAGCTCGCGGCGTCCGTCGACCTTGAGCCGCACGCTGAGTCCGTCGGCGGCGACCCGGGCGCCGGTGACCGGGTTCGGGGCGGCCTGGATCTCGTCGCTGCCGTAGGCGCCCGAATAGAAGAGCGTGTAGTTCGTCATCCGGTAGGAGGCGACGTCCCCGGCCCGGGCGACGTCGACGGGCTTGGTGAAGGTGAGCTCGAAGCCGTCGGGCCGGGCCTTCATCTCCTTGATGGCGAAAGGCCGGACGCCGTTGTAGCGCAGGCGCTGCAGTCCGTAGGCCTTGGTGCCGAGCGAGGACCAGCCGCGGCTGGTCATGCCGACCATGAGCGAGCCGTCCGGCGCGAAGCTGAGGCGCACGATGCCGGAGGCGAAACCGCCGACGAACGGGAAGCAGGCGCCCTGGTACTCGCCGTCGACCTGCTCCAGGAAGACGCGGCTGATCTTGGCGTCGGTGAACTCGGCGACGAACATCTGGCCGTCGAAGGGACCGAACCTGCCGCCGGCATCGCACGTGACGAGGTCGGTGCCGCTCCGGCCGACCTTGTTGTAAGGCATCCAGACCGCGGGCGGACGCATCTCGGGCAAGGCCTTCACGGCCTCGGGATACGGACGCTTCTCGGGGATCTTGGCGGAGAGCTTCAGCGGCGACTCGGGACGATTCTCGGAAGCGATGCCCTCCGGATTCAGGAAGAACGCGCCCTTGCGGAGATGGTAGATCGGGGTGGTCGGGATCCAGGTGCCCTGCTGGTCGACGCAGAACATGTCGCCGGCGAGGTTCGTGCCGAGGCCGCACGGCGAACGCATGCCGGCCGCCATGGGTACGAACTTGCCGTCCTTGTCGAGGACGCCGCCCCAGCCGCGCCACGGCGCCTTGTTGTCCGAGTGGTCGCCCATGTCGAGGTTGAGCGTAATCCAGAGCCGGCCCTGGCCGTCGCGCTTGGGTCCGTAGGCGTAGCCATGGTAGGCGCCGGAGACGTTCCAGCCCGCGCCGGCGGTGAGATACTCGTCGGCGACGCCGTCGCCGTTCGTGTCACGCAGACGCGTGGTCTCGGTCCGCTGGGTCACGAGCAAGTCCTGGCCGTCGCGCAGCAGGCCGAGGGGTTCGTGCAGGCCCGAGGCGAAGAGCCGGTAGGTCACCTTGTCGGGCTTGGGGTCGAGCACGCCGCCGAGGAGCCAGACCTCGCCCTTGCGGATCGTCAGCGCGAGCTTGCCGTCGGCGGTCCAGTCCATGCCGCTGACCTCGAGCGCGAGGCCGTCGCCGGGCTTCCAGTCCTTGGCGCGGGTGTCCGCCGCGGTGCTCGCGGTCAGGATGTCGGCGATCTCATAGGACGCCGCGGAAAGCGAGGCGGCGGCGAAAAGTGCGAAGGACGCGGCTTTCATTTCCAGAGGTAGGTGAAGACGCGCCGGCCTTCCGGCGCACCGGAGAGCTCGGTCCGCTCAAGTCCGGCGGGGTGATGGATCGTCGGGACGAAGTCAGGCGTGGGCGCCCAAGTGACCGTGCGGCGCAGGCCGTTCTCGACGCCTTCGTAGGTCTCGTCGACCTTCACGCCGGCCTGCTCGTTGAGGAACGTGGGGTTGCCCTTGGCGTCGAGCCGGTAGCCGAGGAAGCGGCCGGCGGGCTTGGGCCAGGCGACGACCTGCTCGCCGATGGGCTTCTCGAACGTCGGGAAGCGGGAGAACCACGTCAGATAGGCGTCGAAGAAGCGTCCCTTCCAGGCGAGCCCCGGGCCGCCTTTGTCGCCGTCGTAAGCCAGGTGCACGCCGGTCGGGAACCCGACCAGGATCGCGCGCACGCCCACGCCGTCGAGGAACGCGCGCTGCACGACCGGCCGGTCCTTGGGCACGATCTCGAATTCGCCATTGCGGTTCTGCGGGAAGCCTTCGGGTTCGCCGTTGGCGCTCTCGGCGAACTTGTAGATCGCGGCGATCTGCTTGTCGGTGTCGCCGCCGAGAATGGTCGGGTTGAAGGATTTTCCGGCCGGCCAGAACGACGGCATCAGCGTGCCCGGACGATAGCCGGCGGGGTTGATGAGGTATTCCTTGAGCCAGCCCTCCTGCAGGCGGGCGGCGATATTGCTGATGTCGGGACCTTGGACGCCCAAGGACGGTCGGTCGCCCCAGCGATGGCAGGTGATGCAACCCGCCCCGCCCTGCGTGCCCAGCAGCTTGCGGCCGGCAGTGTCATCGCCGCCTGCGAATTTCAAAGGAGCCCGCGCGTCGGCCACGCCAAGGAGCTTGGCGAGGTCGGCGACGGCCGGGCCGTAATGCGGCATCTTGGTCTTCAGGTAAGGCCGGATGCGGTAGGGTTCGGCGCCGTAGTGCGTCGTGAAGAGGTCGGCGCCCTTGGCCGCCGGCCGCTCCGTGAGCACGTTGGCGAGCCATTCCGGGCGGAGCTTACCGCCGACGCCGGTGAGAGGCGGCGGATAACGTCCGGTGTCGCCGAGGTTATGATCGCCCTGGAAATAAGCCTTCCGCGCGGCGTCCGGCCCGCCCTGGCCGTCGCGCTCATGGCAGGCGACGCAGTTGAGCGCCTGCAAGGTGAGGTCGGCCGCGAGCTTGGGAGAGACGGCGGCGTCCTTCTTCGCGAGAAAGAGCTTCAAGGAAGCGCGTTGGGCCTCGGAAAGCGCGTAGCGCGGTCCCTTGGCGTGACCGGCGTCCAGGCAGCCGCCCTTGCTCCCGACGAGGGCCACCGGCTGGGCCGCGGCGTCCTTCGGCAGGTCATGGCAGGCGGCGCACCGGGCGGCGACGACCGCCTTGCGGCCGGCGACCGCGAGATCCTTGTCGGCGACGACGGACACGACGGGCACGTCCGTGCGGCCGTCACTGCCTTGGAATTCGAGCAGGTAGCCGGCGATATCGATGGCGTCCTGCTTCACCATCGTGGTCTTCGGCATGCGTCCGTCGGTCCGCACCTTGAGCGGGTCGACGATGAAGGTCGCGAGGCTGTCGAGGCCGTACTTCGCCTTCAGGTCGCCGAACGCGACGCTGCGATGGGTGAACTCGGAGGCCTTGGGTAGCCCATCGGGCGGGACGAACCCTTCGCCTGGCGCGTGGCAGGCGACGCAACCGAGCGTATGGAAGAGTTCGCCGCCGCGGGCGCCGTTGACGTGCAGGATCTTCGCCGGAGCCTTGGGGGCGGCATTCGGCTTCAACGAGGCGAGATAGTGCTCGATCGCGACGAGGGTCCGTGCCTCGGCGTTCGCGAGGACCTGCGGCATGACGGCGCCGGGATGCGCGGACGCCGGGTCGGCGATGAACTTGCGCAGCCATTCGGAACGGACGCGCTGGGTCACGGTCGCGAGCGCCGGGCCGCGCATCGCCGGCAGGCCGGTCGTGCCGCCGTGGCAGTTGACGCAACCGAGCTCGTTATAGAGGAGACGCCCGCCTTCGGCCGTCGGCGTCGAGGCATGGAAGCGCTCGAAACCCGTGACGAGCGGTTCGGCTCCCAGCGCGGCCGCGGCAAGGAGGATGGCGGCCCGGAGGATCATGCCGTCTCGCGGACGCACTTCTCGACGTAGGCGCGCGACTCGTTGATGAGCGCGGTGACTTCGGCGGTGGTCGGCAGCACGGGGATGCCGCGGGGCGTGGGGTGCATGAACAGTTCCACCTGCCCGTCGAAACGGATGTCCCGCAGGGCCTTCACGATCGGGCGGTAGTCGAGCTTGCCGCGTCCGGGCATCTGGCGGAGCTCCTCCTCCTTCGAGGCCTTCTTGAAGATGCCCTCGGAGTGCTCCTGGAAATACATGAACGGCAGGTTCTTCGCGCCGAGGTCGCGCAGGAGCGCGGGGATCTGGTCGGCCCACTCGTGCAGATGGTGCGGGGCGAAGGCCACGCCGAGCGCGGGGGACTTGTTCAGCTCGGCGAAGGCGCGGAGGGAGTCGGGATGATGCAGCGCCTGGTTCGAGTGGTTCTCGATCGCGATGCGCACGCCCAGCTCCTCGGCCTTGGCCGCGTGCGGCTTCATGTCCTCGAGGAACTTGGCGATGGCGGCCTTGGCCGCCGCGCCCGCAGGGTTCTTCGGTCCGGTGCTGCCGCAGACGACCGTCGTGCCGCCGTGCTGCTTCACCCAGGCCATCTCGTCCTGCAGTTTGAACGGTCCCAGGGGGTAGCGCGTGCTCACGCCGACCTTGACGCCATGCTTCTTCAGGAGCGCCGCGAAGGCCACGTCGCCGAGCGCGGCGGCCTGCTCGCGCTGGTCGCCGTGCACCTTGCACCAGAGGTCGATCGCTTCGCTGCCGGTCTTGGCGACCTCGGGCAGCACTTCGGCCAGCGGGGCGTAGCCGTACATCGCGGAGGACAGCACGTAGCGGAGGCGGAAAGGCTCCGCGGCCTGGGCCCGCAGGGCGGGCGCGGCGGCGACCGCGGCGGCGGCGAGGCCGGCGGAACGGAGGAAGTCGCGTCGGGAAAGCATCGGCTTACTTCTTGGCGACCTCGGCCTCGAGCATCTTGATCCACGGGCCGACGAAGGCGCCGTTGTCGTGGAAGGTGCGGCCGCTGACCATGTGGCGGTCGATGACGACCGGGGCGTTGACGAAGATGCCGCCGCAGACCTCGAGGTCGAACTTGCACTTCGGCACGGTGGCCATGCGCAGGCCCTTCACGATGCCGGCGCGGGCGGGAATCTCGACGCCGTGGCAGACGCTCATCATCGGCTTGCCGTGCTCCCAGAACCAGCGCGTGGCGGCCAGCAGGGCCTCGTCCTCGCGGATGTACTCCGGGGCGCGGCCGCCGCTGAAGAAGATGCCGACGTATTCCTCGGGCTTGATGTCCTTGAAGGCGATGTCGGAGTTGATCGTGTAGCCCTCCCACTCCTTGGTGATCGTCCAGCCCGGCTTAACCTCGTGCAGCACGGTCTGGTAGACGCGCTTCTCGGGCGTCGCGAAGACCGGCTGGAAACCGGCCTCCTGGAGGCGGTACACCGGGTACATCGTGTCGAGCAGTTCGGTGGCGTCGCCGATGACGATCAGCACCTTGGGCTTCTTGGCGTTCTCGGGCTTGTCGGCGCCGGACGAGATCGAAGCCTGGTTCTTGTTGTCGACGAGGGCGGCGGAGACGGACGCGCACAGGCCGAGGAGGCCGACGGTGAGGAGGCGGAGTTTCATGGGGGTGCCGGGACTATATCCTTTCTTGCCCGCGAAGTCATTACAGGTATGATGCACTAAAAGTAAGGTTTTTGGTCACCGCCATGCCCGCCCCCGCCCATCGCCGCGCCCCGCGGGTCGCCCTCCTCATCGAGACCACGCGCACTTACACCCGCGAGCTCCTCGCCGGCGTCCGGAGCTACGTGGCGGCGCACGGCCCCTGGTCGACCTACCTTGAGCTGCGCGCCCTGGACTCCTCGCCCCCGACCTGGCTGAAGGACTGGGACGGCGACGGCATCCTCACCCGCACCTTCAGCGCCGAGACCTCCCGGCTCGTCGCGGCCACGGGGCTCCCCGCCGTCGAGCTCCGCTCCACCCACTTCGCCGGCGGGCGGCCGTTCGTCGGCTGCGACAACGAGGACATCGGCCGGATGGTGGCGGAGCATTTCTACGAACGGGGCTTCCGGCACTTCGCGGCCTACAGCCAGCGCAACGAGCGGTTCTTCGTCGAACGCGTGGCGAAATTCAAGAAGGTCGTCCGGTCCTACGGGCACCGCTGCCTGGAGCTGCCCGAGGACCATCCCGAACGCGTGCCCGACTGGGAACAGAGCCAGGCGCGCCTGATCCGCTGGATCGCGCAGCTGCCCAGGCCGGTGGGGATCTTCGCCTCGACCGACCAGCTCGGCGTCCGCCTGCTCGAGGCCTGCCAGACCGCGGGCGTGGCGGTGCCCGAGGAGGTCGCCGTGGTCGGGGCCGAGAACGAGGAGACGCTCTGCAGCTTCACCACCCCGCCCCTCTCCAGCGTCCGCTTCGACGGCCACGCGGTCGGCTTCGCCGCCGCGGAGCTGCTCGACCGCCTCATGCGGGGCCAGTCCGCGCGGACCAAGCCCGTCCTGCTCGCGCCGAAAGGCATCGAGGTGCGCGGCTCGTCGGGCGAGCGGGTCCTCCGCGACCGCCTCGTCGCCCGCGCGGTGGCGCTCATCCGCGAACAGGCCGCGCGCGGACTCGACGTCAACGAGCTCGCCGCGCAGCTGGGCGCCTCGCGCAGCACGCTCGACCGGCGCATGAAGGCGGCGCTGCGACGCTCGCCGAAGGACGAGATCCTGCGCGTGCGTTTCCGCGAAGTGGAGCGGCTGCTGCGCGAGACCAACCTCACGATCGACCTCATCGCCGAGCAGACCGGCTTCACGCACAGCCATTACCTGCAGGCGGCCTTCAAGGCGCGCACCAAGCTGACCCCGGGGAAGTTCCGCCGGACCCGGACCTGATCAGCGCCGCAGGCCGACGACGTCCTCGGGCTCGGCCCAGGCGAACAGCTTCGCCTTCGAACCCACGCGCTGGCGGGGATTGGCCTCGGCGATCCGCAGGACCGCGCCCGACGGCGTCTTGAAATCATGCAAGGAGACGTCGCCCTGGAAGAGCGACGCGACGATCTCCCCCGCGAAGGCGTTCTCATCGGGCGCCATGAGGTCGAGCTTCAGGCACTCCGGACGGATGCAGACGGTGATGGCGTCGCCGGCGGCCGGCGGCTCGGCCGGCGTGGCCAGGGCGCCGCGGACTTCGCCGAGGGCGGTCTCGGCGACGAACTCGCCGGCGCCGACCTGCGTCACCTTGCCCGGCACAAGGTTGGCCGAGCCCAGGAACGCGGCGATCCAGCTGTCCGCGGGCCGGCGGTACAGGTCGATGGGGCGGCCGGCCTGGACGATGCGTCCGGCGCGCATGACGGCCAGCCGGTCGGCCATGGCGTAGGCGTCCTTCTGGTCGTGCAACACGCAGAGGACCGTGACGCCCGTCGCGCGCACCAGGTCGCGGATGGCCTCGCGTACCTCGAGACGCGAAGCCGCGTCGAGGTTGCTCAAGGGTTCGTCGAGCAGGAGGCAGGCGGGGCGGAGGGCGAGCGCCCGGGCCAGGGCCACGCGCTGCTGCTGGCCGCCGGAGAGTTCCTGCGGGCGGCGGTCGGCCCAGGCGTCGGCGCCGACCAGCCGGAGCGCCTCGAGGGCGCGGGCCTTGGTCTCGGCGGCGGGCAGCTTGTCCGCCTCGAGCGAGAGCGCCGCGTTCTCGAGCACGCTGAGGTGCGGGAAGAGCGCGTAGTTCTGCGGCACGAAACCGAACCCGCGGGCGGCGGCCGGCGCGAAGGTGATGTCGCGGTTGTCCGACAGGATCGTGCCGCCCTGCGATTCCTGCTGGCCGGCGAGGAGCTTGAGCAGCGTGGTCTTGCCGCTGCCCGAAGGCCCGAGCAGGCAGCAGAGCGTCCCGGTCTCCACGACGAGGTCCGCCCCGTCGAGGACGACGGCGGAGCCGAACTGACGGCGGAGGCCGGTGAGGCGGAGGGTGGGCACGGGCCGAACCTAGGCCGAAGCCCCGCCGGGGCGCAAGGTCGCCCGCCGTCTGTGAATGGTTTCCGCCCGGACTTCGGCTTCCCACGCTTGCCACCGGGCCGGTTTCGGGCAAGTTGACGGCTCCCATGCGTAACGACGACGAAGACGAGGACGAGAAGACCCCGGCCGCCCCCAAGGACGGCGGACCGAGCGCCCTGCTGATCCAGAAGAAGTTCCTCGAACAGCGGAAGATCTTCCTCTGGGGCGCCGTCGAGGACGCCTCCGCCCGCGACATCGTCGAGAAACTCCTGTACCTGGACGGCATCGACCCGGGCAAGGAGATCACCTTCTACATCAACACCCCGGGCGGCTCCATCACCTCCGGCATGGCCGTCTATGACACCATCCGGATGATCTCCTCCCCGGTGAAGGTCGTCGTGACCGGCATGGCCGCCTCCATGGGCTCGATCCTCCTGCAGGCCCCCAAGGAGAAGGGCAACCGCCTCCTCTTCCCCCACTCCCGCGTGATGATCCACCAGCCGCTCATCATGGGCCGCATCCAGGCCACCGCCGTGGACATCCATATCCAGGCCCAGGAGATGGAACGCCTCCGCTCCGAGTTGAACGAGATCCTCGCCAAGGCCTCGAAGCAGAAGATCGAGAAAGTCACCAAGGACACCGACCGCGACTTCTACATGACCGCCGAGGAGGCCATCGAGTACGGCCTCGCCGACGCGATCGTGAAGAAGCTCTGAGCCGGACCGCACGCGCATGGGCATCGGCGACCGGGCCTACATGCGGAACCAGCGCCTCGCGCGGGAGCCGATCCCTGTCGTCGCGTGGGTCGTCGGCGCGCTCGTCGCCTTCTTCATCCTCGGGCTGATCCAGGAATCCGCCGGCGCGGACCTGCTCGGCTGGGCCATGCTGCGCGAGGCTTCCCCGCAGGCCTGGCAGTGGCTCACCCACGCCTTGCTGCACGACGGCTTCTGGCACCTGCTCGGCAACTGCCTCATCCTCTGGTGGACGGGCGCCATCGTCGAACGCGAGCACGGTCCGCGCGCGCTGCTGGCCGTCCTCGCCGCCGGCACCCTCTTCGGCGCCTTCGCCTGGGGCCTGACCGGCCTCGGCGGCGACCGCGGCGGCCTGCTGGTCGGCGCGTCGTCCGGCGTCTACGCGCTGATGGTGGTCGCGCTCCTCGACAAGCTCGAGCACCGGATCACGCTGCTGCTGTTCTTCTTCCTGCCGGTGACGCTCAAGGTGCGCTGGCTGCTCGTCGCGGTCGCCTCGTTCACGGTGCTGGGCTGGGCCTTCGCCGAACTCCCCGGCCGGCACGCCTGGCCCCGGTGGCACCCCGCGTGGGACGACGCGATCGCCCATTCCGCCCACCTCGGCGGCCTGGTGCTCGGCTGGCTCGCCTATCGTCGGCTCAATCAGACGAATCTCCGCGTCCAGGACGCTCAGGACGTGATGCCTTCCTCCTCCGCAGAAGATCCCCGCGCCATCGCCCGCGAAGCATACGCGGCCGAAGCGGAGGCCGACCGCCCGGATCATGAGGCGAAAGCCCCAGCCAGCCTGACCAAGACCCAAGCCCGGGCCGAAATGGACGCGCTTCTGGACAAGATCTCCGCCGGGGGATTCGGCTCGCTCACTCCCGCCGAGAAACGTAGGCTTGAAGAACTCAGCGCCCGCCTACGCTGACACCCCACCCCCTTTTTATGCGACGCTGCTTTTCCCTCCTGCCGGTCCTCCTGGCAGCGCTGGTCTCCGCCCAGACCGGCGGTTTCACCACCACGCAGTCGATGCTGCTCGAGACGCGCGCCACGGCCGCGCTCCTCGAGAAGCTCCACATCAGCAAGAAGGACATGGGCTCGATCGACATGAACTCGGTCGTGCGCACCTACTGCGAGAACCTCGACGGCGCGAAGATGTACTTCACGGCCGAAGAGGTCGACGAATTCGTCAAGCGGTACGGCAAGACCCTCGACCTCTACCTCCAGCGCGGCAACCTGACCCCGGCCTTCGAGATCTACGCGCTGTTCAAGAAACGCGTCACCGAACGCACCGCGAAGAACCTGGCGGCGCTCGACCAGCCGATCGACCTCACGCAGCCGGGCACCTTCCCCCTCGACCGCAAGAAGGCCGAATGGCCCGCCACCGCGGAGGACGCCGACGCCCTCTGGACCCGACGCCTGCGCCTCGACATGCTTTCGGAGCTGCTCGGCGAAGACCGCTCGGGCAAGCCGGCCAAGGAGGCCGCCCTCCCGGAGATCACCCCGGCCAAGACCCAGGAGGCCGTCGCCCGACTCAAGAAGCGCTACGAGAAAGGACGCACCTACCTCGACTTCGACCAGCATGAGGTCGAGGAGATCTTCCTCAATTCCTACTCCGGCCAGTACGACCCGCACTCGACCTTCTTCTCCCAGCAGTCGTTGGAGGAGTTCGAGATCGCGATGCGCAATTCGCTCGTGGGCATCGGCGCCACCCTCTCCGACGAGGACGGCACCTGCGTGGTCAAGGACCTCCTCCCGGGCGGCCCCCTCGACCTCTCCCGCCAGGTGAAGCCCGGCGACAAGATCATCGCGGTCGGCCAGGGCGAGGACGGCGAGATGGAGGACATCGTCGGGATGCGCCTCTCCAAGGCCATCAGCCGCATCCGCGGCAAGCAGGGCACGACCGTGCGCCTCCTCGTCGACCTGGCCGCCGGCGGCCGCAAGACCGTCACGCTCAAGCGCGACCAGATCAAGCTCGTCGGGCAGATGGCCTCGGCCAAGGCCGTCGAGGTCCCCTCGGGCGGCGGCACCGCCCTGCTCGGCGTCATCGAGCTTCCTTCCTTCTACGGCAAGAACCAGGACGGCACCGGCTCCAGCCCCTCCGCCGACATCGAGCAGCTGCTCGTGAAGCTCAAGGCGATGGGCATCAAGGCCGTCATCATGGACCTGCGCAAGAACGGCGGCGGCCTGCTCAACGAGGCCGTCGACATCTCCGGCCTCTTCATCCCGAAGGGCTCGGTCCTCCAGGTCCGTGACAGCCAGGGCCGCTCCGAAGACTACCGCGACGAGGACGAGAAGGTCGTCTGGGACGGCCCGCTGGTGGTCCTGACCTCCAAGCTCTCCGCCTCGGCCTCCGAGATCTTCGCCGGCGCGATGCGCGACCATCGCCGCGCCATCGTGGTCGGCGACACGACCACCCACGGCAAGGGCTCGGTCCAGAACATCATCGAGCTGAGCCGCTTCGACCGCAGCCTGAAGTCCGCCGTGAAGGTGACCATCCAGAAGTGGTACGCGCCCAGCGGCTCCTCCATCCAGCTCAAGGGCGTGCCGGCCGACATCGTCGTGCCTTCCGTCTACTCGGTGCTGCCCGTCGGCGAAGGCGACCTCGAGCGCGCGCTGCCCTGGGATTCGGTGACGCCCACGCTGACCAAGCCCGACGAAGGCGACTGGCTGAAGGCGAAGATCTCCGACGGCCTCATCGCGACCCTCGCCGCCAATTCGGCGCGCCGCCAGTCCGAGCTCCCGGAATTCCTCACGCTCTCCCGCACGATCGACTGGACCAAGAACCGCCAGGTCCGCAAGGAGGTCTCGCTTTCGCTCGAGCAGCGCCGCCTCGAACGCAAGGACGACCTCGAATTCCGCGAACAGGTCCGCCGCGAGCTCGCCGACTACGCCAAGCAGTCCTTCAAGGTCAGCGAGGTGAAGCTCGACGCGGCCATCGAACAGGAGAAGAAGGAAGGTCCCGGCGCCGCCGCCAAGATGAAGCGCAGCGCGCGCATGCGCGACCCCCTCGAGGACGACGAATGGCCGGAATACGACATCCAGCTCCAGGAAGCCCTGCGCATCGCCGCCGATTGGACCGCGTTGAACACCGGCACCGTCGCCGTCGCCACGCCGAAGGAAGACAAGAAGAAGTAAGTCGCGTGATCCGCCGCGCCCAAGGCCGCCCGTCCGGGCGGCCTTTTTGTCGTAAGACGCGAACCCGAGGGAAACCGGAGACCGGCTGATCTGCCGGGGATGCGACGCCCGCAGCATGCTTCCCGGTCTCCCCATGGTGCCCCCTTTGATTCCTGCCTCTCCCCATACTCGATACTCCATACTCTCGCGAATGCACCTTTGCACAGGCCATAGGCCGATTTGCACTTTTGCACTAAGGACGGCACTGGTTCAGCCCCCTCCTCGCCGCCTGAATCGCGTCTTTTCCATTCAGCACTCCATTCAGTCCTCAACGCAGTCCTCCATACAGTCCTCCCGCCCTTCTTTGATTTGCCCAACCCCCTCCGCCCCGACAACTTCCCCTCCATGCTCTCCCCCGAAGCCCTGGCTTACGGCACCCTGCTGATCGCGGGCTTCCTCGCCCTGCGTCGCCCGCGGCGCGCGGGCCTCGCCCTCCGCCGCCAATACGGCGTCGTCGAAGGTCGCCCGGTCCAGCTCCACACGCTCACCAACGCCCGGGGCATGGAGGTCTCGGTCTGCGAGTTCGGCGCGACGCTGACCTCGGTCCGCGTCCCCGACGTCCATGGCCGCCTCGGCGAAGTGACCCTCGGTCTGCGCTCGCTCGAAGACTACGTCGCCGGCAACCCCTTCCTCGGCAGCACCGTCGGCCGCTACGCCAACCGCCTCGCCGGGGGCCGGCTGACCGTCGACGGGCGGACGATCGACCTCGCCCAGAACAACCACGGCAACCACCTCCACGGCGGCCTCCGCGGCTTCGACAAGCGCGTCTGGCAGTCGGAAGCCGTCCGCACCGAAGCGGCTTCCTCGGTCCGCTTCACCTACGTCAGCCCCGCCGGCGAAGAAGGCTACCCGGGTACGCTCAGCGTGACGGTCACCTACACCCTCGCCGACCAGCGCGACGAGCTGACGATCGACTTCGCGGCGACCACCGACGCCCCGACGGCGTGCAACCTGACGAACCACGTGTTCTTCAACCTGGCCGGCCAGGGCAGCATCCTCGACCACCGGGTGACGCTCCGCGCCGACCAGCTCGTGCCGGTCAGCCCGGCGCTCATCCCGACCGGCGAACTGATGGACGTCGCCGGCACGCCCTTCGACTTCCGTCGCCCGCACGCCATCGGCGAGCGTATCGGCGCGCCGCACGGCCAGCTGCGCCGCGCCCGCGGCTACGACCACTGCTACGTCCTCGGACCGGACCAGTCCCTGAAGTCCGCCGCCTTCGTCGCCGAGCCCACGACCGGCCGCACGCTCGAAGTCCTCACCGACGCCCCGGGCCTGCAGTTCTATACCGGCAACTTCCTCACCGGCACGGTCCAAGGCCGCTGGGCGAAGCCCTTCGCCTTCCGCCAAGGCTTCTGCCTCGAGCCCGGGCTCTTCCCCGATTCGCCGAACCAGCCCGCGTTCCATCGCCTCGGCTACCCGAGCGGCATCCTGCGCCCGGGCGAACCGTACGCGCAGAAGCTCGTCTTCCGCTTCGGCGTCAGCCGGTAAGGAAGCGATCGCCATCACGTCCGTTCGCGGACGGATATCGGAATTCGACGAGCCTAGCCAAGGCCCGATGACTTCCCGTTTCGGATTCGAACGGCGGTGATGGCAATCACCGACCTACCTCAAGTCAGGAGGGTGCGGCGTCATCTCTACCCGCCACCTGCCACCCGGAGCCGCCACCTGAAGTTCATCTCTTCCATTCAGTCCTCCACTCAGCCCTCAACGCAGTCTTCCATTCAGTCCTCTATTCTGCCCTTTATTTCCCCTTCGCCGCTTCCGCCCTGGCCTTGGCGATCACGTCGGCGAGCTTCACCTCGGCCCCGCCCTGACGCTTGCTCTCATCGGCGGCTTCCATGAACGCATAAAGCTCGAGGGTCTCCTCGGGGCTGACCGGCGCCTTGCCGGTCCGGAACATCTTCACGATCGCCTCGAGCAGGACCTCGTAACCGTCGAACTTGCCGATCGGGGCTTCGCCCTTCTCGCCGACGGCCAGGCCGCCGTAAGGACCGCCCTTGGCCTTGCGGTCCGCCTCGCGGAAGACGCCCACGCGGCCGGCGCCCCAGTCGCCCGTGACCTGGATGAAGCCCTCCGGGGTCCGGTCGCGCCTCACCGAGACGCAGCCCGTGCCCATCACGGTGTAGAGGCTTTCGCAGCCGTGGACGCCATACCAGTAGAGGTCGGGATGATGCGGCTCGAGGCTGGCCGGGCTGGTCGTATGGGCCGACTTCACCTTGCCGATCGAACCTTGCGCCACGGCCTGCGTGCCGGCGGCGAAGCGCAGGGAGGAGGAGCAGAAGTAGACCACGCCGGCCTGTTTCGCGGCTTCCTGGATGCGGATGACGTCGGCGAGCGAGCCCGCGATCGGCTTATCGATGAAGACCGGCTTGCCCGCCTTGAGGATCGGGCGCAACTGCTCGAGGTGCACGCGGCCGTCGTTCGATTCCAGCAGGACGCAGTCGACCTGCGCGCAGAGCTGCTCGATCGAACCGACGATCTCGACGCCCATCCCCTTGAGTTTCTCGGTGTATTCCGGGACGCGCGACGTGCTCTCGGGGATGTCCTTGCTGCCCCGGGCGTAGGCGTGCGTGACGCGGAAGCCGGCGAACTTCGCGGCGTCGGCCGGGTTCTTCGGGCCTTTGTTGAAGACGGTCGTGAACGCCACGACGTGCGAGGTGTCGAGGCCGATGATGCCGATCTTCCGCGGAGTCTCTTCGGCGAACAACGAGACGACGAAGGCGAGCGCGCAGGCGCAGCGGCGGATGAGGCGAGGTAAGCTCATGCCGATTGATAATTCCGGGCGGACGAGGTGACAAGCCCGCGGACCCGCGGTTAATGCGGACCTTCGAGCAATTGCCAGACCCGGCCGGCCATGAGCAGGCCCAGGGCCGTCCAGAGCACCCCGAGCGCGCGGTCGACCCAGCGGATCGTGGCGGCGTCCTTCAGGCGGACCCGCAAGCGGTCACCGAGGAAAGCGTAGAAGCTCATCACGCCGACTTCCGCGCCGAGCGCGCACGCCATCAGCACGCCCGTGGTCGCCCACGCGAACCCATCGGTCGGCACGCTCGCCGCCTGGATGATGACCAGGAAGAACGGGATCGTCTTCGGGTTCGAGAAATTGACCCACGCGCCCCGCAGGAAGAGGCGCCCGGCGCCGCCTTCGAGGTCGGCGGATTCCGGCAGGCTCGCCCGCGGCCGCAGGAGATGCTGCCAGCCGAGATAAAGGAAGTAGGCCATCCCGGCGGCCGCGACGACGGTGAGCGCATGCGGGGCCTGCCGTGCCAGCCACTGCGTGCCGAAGAGCGCCAGGAAGAGGTGCGGGGTCTCGCCGACGGCGAGGCCCAACGTATGCCAGAAAGCGCGGCGCTTCCCGTAGCGGAGCGAGGTCTCGATCGTCGACAAAGCCGCCGGCCCGGGCGAGAGGCTCGCGGTCAGGCAGGTGGCGATGAGCAGGCCGACGTTCATCCCTGCTCAGCGCAGGGCCTGCTTCCAGCGCGCGATCTCGCGGGCGACGGCCTTGGGGCCGGGCATGCCCGCGTTCTCCCGCGCGGCGAAGCCGCGCTTCAGGCTGAAGACCTCGCGCCAGCCCTTCGTGAACTGCTTGTCCGCGGTGAGCGCGGCTTCGTCGGAAAGCCTGTCGAGCGGCACGCCGGACTTCTCGGCGAGCGCGACGAGGCGGCCGACCGCGTGGTGGGCGTGCCGGAACGGCATGCCCTTGCGGACGAGCCAGTCGGCGAGGTCGGTGGCGAGGAGCGCGGGGTCGGACGCGGCGGCGAGGCAACGCGCCCGGTTGAAGGTCGTGCCCGCGAGGGTGGCGTCGGCGACGGCGACGGACAGGAGCAGTTGGTCGGCGGCGTCGAAGAGCGGCGGCTTGTCGTCCTGCAGGTCGCGGTTGTACGTGAGCGGCAGCCCCTTGGTGAGCGCGAGCAGGTGCGTCAGCGACGCCTGGAAGCGCGCGGCCTTGCCGCGGAGCAGTTCCATCGAATCAGGGTTGCGCTTCTGCGGCATCAGCGACGAGCCCGTCGAGAACTCGTCGGGCATGCGCGCGAAGCCGAACTCCGCGGAGGACCAGAGGACCATGTCCTCGGCCAGACGGGAGAGGTGCACGCCGCAGAGGGCGGCGGCGAAACAGAACTCCGTGGCCGGATCGCGGTCGGCGACGGCGTCCATGGAATTACGCGTGACCTGCGGGCGGCCCTTGGCGTCGACGAAGCCGAGGAGCTTCGCGGTGACTTCGCGGCGGATCGGCAGGGTCGTGCCGGCGATGGCGCCGGAACCGAGCGGGCACCAGTTGGCCGCGGCCTTGGCGGCGGCGAGGCGGACGCGGTCGCGGCCGAACATCTCGGCGTAGGCGAGCAGGTGGTGGGCGGCGGAGACCGGCTGGGCGCGCTGGAGGTGCGTGTAGCCCGGTAGGATCACGTCGGCGTTGGCCTCGGCGAGCCTCACCAGGGTCTTGAGCAGCGCGACGAGCGCCGCGTCGGCGGCGTCGCACTGGTCCTTGATCCAGAGGCGGACGTCGGTGGCGACCTGGTCGTTGCGCGAGCGGGCGGTATGCAGCTTGGCGGCGGCCGGGACGCGCTTGGTGAGCGCGCTCTCGATGTTCATGTGCACGTCCTCGAGGTCGCGGCTCCAGACGAACTTGCCGGCGGCGATCTCCTTGGCGATGGCGTCGAGGCCGCGCAGGATCGCGTCGCGCTCCCGCTTGGTCAGGATCCCGGCCTGGGCCAGCATGGTGGCGTGGGCCTTCGAGCCGCGGATGTCCTGGGCCCAGAGACGGTGGTCGAACGAGACGGACTCGCCGAAACGCAGCATCAGTTCGGCAGGACCGGCGCTGAACCGGCCGCCCCAGGTGGCCTGGGCTTTCTTCCGTGCGGACATGACGAACCAATGCCCCCGGGAGGGCGGACAGGCAAGCAAGGATGCTCAGCGGCCGGCCGGAGCGGGCGCGGGCTGGGCCGCCGGCTTGGCGGGCGTGGCCATGCCGCGGGCGCCGTCGACGCGGATCACGATCTCACCGGGCTCGGCGACGCCCATGCGTTCGCGGGCCTGGTCACGGACGAACTCGGGGTCGCGGCCGAAGCGGTCGATGTAGCGGTCGGTCTGCGCGCGGGCGCGTTCGAGCGCGGCGTACGCCTGTTCCTTCTGCCGTTCGCTGGCGCGCAGGCCTTCGAGGCGCGCGACTTCGTCGCCGTACGTCGACCAGGTGAAGGCGAGCACGGTGCAGAAGAGGATGAAGGAAGCCCAGAGAAACAGCTTCTCGGTCTGAGGGTTGCGGGAAGAAGGCTCGCTATCCATGACGACCGCGCGAGTGAAAGCGGAAATTCACTACGGGGCGAGGGGAAAATCGCCGGCTTACTTCGCCGTCGCGGCGACCGCCGCCAAGGAGCCGCTGAACTCCATGAAGGCCCAGACGACGACGCCGGTGACGGAGACGTAGAGCCAGACCGGGAAGACCCAGCGCGTGAGCCGCTTGTGCTCCTCGAGACGGCCGACCTTGGCCAGCCAGACGGCCCGGAGGACGAAGGGGGTGACGACGATGGCCAGGATGACGTGCGGGATCAGGATGAAGAGGTAGAGGCCCTTGAGCCCGGCCCAGACCGAGGCGGGATCGGCCGGGGCGTAGGTGACGTTGGTCCGGCCGAACGCGAACCAGAGGTGGACCTTCGAGGCGAGATAGACCGCGAGGAAGAAGGCCGAGGTGATGACCGCCCACTTCATGGCCTTGCCATGGCCTTCGCGGTCGCCGGCCTTGATCCGGAAGATGCCGACCAGGAGGAAGACGGTGGCCAGGCCGTTGAGGCCGGCGACGGCGCGGGAAAGGATCTCGGTGGTGGAGGCCATGCCCCCAGCAGAAGGGTTTTGCGGCAAAAGCCAACCCTTCCCCGCCCCGCGGGCCGCCCGGCCGCAACTAATCCGGCGTCCCGACGTTTCATCTTCGCCCCATGAACACGTCCCTCCCCCTGCTCGCCGCGCTCAGCGCCGCTTTCCTCGCCGCCCAGGGCCCCGCCCTGAAGCCGGCCGACAGCACGCCCCCTGCCCGGAACAAGGTCACGATCACCGTCCGCGGGGACAAGCGGGTCATCGAATCCAACGGCATCCCCGACCACCTGGTGGCCGCTTTCCCCAATCGGGGTAATCCCAACGCCATCGCCGAGCAGCAATACCGCCTCGAGGTGCCCGTCCGGCCTCAGCCGGCTACCGAACAGCCCGGTCGCTTCCCTTACGCCTGGGGCGTCGCCCTGAACGGGGTCGTCTTCGACCCGGGCACCGCCGAGGTCTACAATGACGGCGACCGCAGCAACCCTTGGCGCTACGAGGCGCTCCGGAGCAACACCGAGATGGGGACGACCCCGCGGATCCCGACCGGCCTCGGCCTCGACCAGAACCACGGTCACGTCCAACCCAACGGCGCCTACCACTACCACGGCCTGCCCACCCTGCTCATCGCGCGTCTGTCCGGCGGAGAGGGGAAGATGACCCATGTCGGCTGGGCCGCCGACGGGTATCCGGTCTACGCGGTCCACGCCTACGCGCAGGCCGACGACCCGAAGAGTCCGCTCAAGCCGATGCGGAGCAGCTACCGGCTCAAGACGGCGGAACGCGGCGGCGACGGGCAGACGAGCCCGACAGGCAAGCCCGACGGATCGTTCGCCTTGGATTTCGAATACGTCCCGGGCCATGGCGACCTCGACGAGTTCGGCGGCCGCACGGGCGTCACCCCGGAATTCCCGCAGGGCACCTACTACTACGTCCTGACCGAGGAGTTCCCCTTCATCCCGCGCAAGCTCCGCGGCACGCCCGACCCCTCGTTCAACAAGATGCGCATGGACCCCCATGCGAACCTCGGCGGCCAGGGCGGCCCCGGCGCCAAGGGCAAAGGGAAAGGCAAGAAGGGTCCTCCCGGCCTCTTCGGCGGTCCGCCTCCCGAAGAGGCGAAATAAGCAGGCACCAAGAAGGCCTCCCAGACGGGAGGCCTTCTGTTGGGCCAGCATCGTCCGCTCAAGCGCCCTGCTTGGGGTCGAACTTCTTCTTCGGCTCCTCGGCCGCCGGCTTCGGCGCGAGCTTGCCGCCCGTGCCGCCCGGCAGGCTGAAACCGCGCCCCTCGACGAGCCGCAGGCGACGCCGGACGTCGGGCGGCAGCTTCTCGACGGAGCCCGGATCCGTGATGTCGCATTCGAAGGTGGTGTTGCCGTCCCGGTCCTTGATCACGGCATGGCGCTTGCCGTCCTCCTGCCGGATCGTGACCGACCCCTCGGCGTCGGCCGCCATGGACGTCGAAGCGCTCTTCGCGCCGTTGCCGAAACTGAACGAGAACGAATGCGAACTGGAAGCATGCGAACCCGCGCGGGCGCGGAGGTCGTCGATCGAAGGGATCTGCGAACGGGCGCCCGGCGCGGGCAGGACGCCGGCCTGCAGGTCCTGCAGCTGCTTCAGAAGCTCCGGCGGGATGACGCCGCCGGGACCGACGATGGTCACGCCGGGAGGCAGGTCCCGGGCCGCGCCGCGGGCGGCCGGCTTCGCTTCGCCGCGCGGCTCGCGATCGGGGCGGGCCCCGAGGGTCAGCTCGACGACCAGCGGCTCCGCGCCGCGCTGCAACGTGAGCTTCACCTTGTCGCCGGGCTGGCGCGTGCGCACCAACGCGCGGAACTGTTCCGCGTTGAAGAGCACCTGGTCGTCGAGGCGCGTGAGGATGTCGCCTTCCTCGATCTTGCCGACGGAGGGGCCTTTCGGGTCGATGAAGCCGACGATGATGCCGACGCCGGCGGGCACGCCGGAGGCGGCCTCTTCGCGCGGGCCGACGTTGAGGCCGGCATAAGCGACGCCTTCGGCGGCGGCGGGCTTGGCGGCGGTAGCGGCCGGCTCCTTGTCCTTGGCCTCCGCGGTGCCGACGAGGCCGGCGAGGAGGAGCATGTGGAGCGGGATCTGACGGAACGTGTTCATAGGTTTGCTTTGCAGATGAGCGGCGCGGAGCGGCGGATTTGTTCAGTTCGTCTCCAGCGGCAGGAACGCCAGCCGGTCGTTGGGCCGGTGATCGATCAGGCGCGTCTGGGTGCGCGCGTCCTCCCAGCGGGTGGTGTCCTCCCAGCGCACGCGCACGGGCCGGGCATACGAGCCGTCGGCGAGTTCGACGGGGCGGAACAGCTGGACTTCCGGCCGGGTACGCTCGGCGCGCACGAGCTGGTAGGCGGGCGCCTCCGGCTCGGCGGGTTCCGCGACGAAGACGAAGGCGACGAGCGCGGCCGCGGCCGCGGCGAAGCCGGCGGACCAGGCGATGATCACGCCGCGTCGCGCGACGGGAGGAGCGAGCTCCGCGTCGATGCGGGCCGTCACGGCGGGGCCGGGGGCGGCCGGACGCAGGGCGCGGAGGGCCTGTTCGAGGTCGTGGTCGGGATCAGTCATGGGTGCGGGCGGTGATGTTTCGGCGCAGGGCCTCCATGGCATAGCGCCACCGCGAAGCCGCGGTGTTCGGAGAAATCGAAAGTTGTTCGCCGATCTCGTCGAAGGTCAGGTCGCCCCAGACCTTGAGGACGACGACTTCACGTTGCTCGGCGGGCAGCAGCTTGAGCGATTCGGCGAGGGCGGCGAGGCGCGGGTCGGCCTCGGGCTCGAACCACGTCACGGTCTCCATGTCTTCGCCGACGGCCTTCTCGCGCAAGGTCCGGCGGTCGGAGCGACGCAAGAGGTCCAGGGCCGAGCGCCGGATCGAGGTCACCACGAGGGCGTTCGGATTGCCGGGCAGGTGACGCTGATGTTTCCAGAAACGAACAAATGCCTCCTGCAGGACGTCGTCCGCGTCGGCTTCGCTGCGGGTCCACTGGCGCGCGATCAGGCGGAGCCGGGCGCCGTTCTCGGCGAACCAGGCCCGCCAATCCTGGGCGGCATGGGCGTCGTGCATGTTTGTCACAAAAGAAGCGGACCGCGGGGCGGTTTTTGTCTCCCGTGACGCCGACTTTAGGGGGGTGCCTTAAATCGTCAAAGCAGTTGCGATTCCTCCCCGCCCCTCCTAACTCCCCTTCCGATGCCCGAGACGTCCGTCCAGCCGCCTGCGAACGGTTTCTTCCGTTCCCTGATCCGCTGGTTCGACGCGGACCACCTCCCCGAGGGGGCCGAGACCCTCCGCCAGACCCCCAAGCAGGTCGACTGGCCCCGCTGCATCCCCTTCGTGGTGCTCCACCTGGCCTGTTTCGGGGTCATCTGGGTCGGCGCCAGCCCCATCGCCGTCTGGACGGCCGTCGGCCTGTACTTCTTCCGCATGTTCGCGGTCACGGGCTTCCTCCACCGATACTTCTCCCACAAGACTTTCTCCACCTCCCGGGCCTTCCAGTTCGTCATGGCCGTCTGGGCCGCCCTGGCCGTCCAGCGGGGGGCGCTCTGGTGGGCCTACACGCATCGCCACCACCACAAGCATTCCGACGAGGAGGAGGACAAGCATTCGCCGGTGGTCGACGGGTTCTGGTGGTCGCACATCGGCTGGATCACCTCGAAGAAGAACTTCCCGACCGACTACGCGAAGATTCCCGACCTGGCGAAATACCCGGAGCTCGTGTTCCTGAACCGCTTCGACATCCTGATCCCCCTGCTCGCCGCGGCGGCGACCTACGGCGCCGGCGCCTGGCTCGGCGCCCACGGCTACGGCACCGACGGCCCGCAGCTGCTCGTCTGGGGCGTCATCTCGACCGTCGTGCTCTTCCACGGCACGGCCTGCATCAACTCCCTCGCGCACGTCTTCGGTTCGAAGCGGTTCACGACGACCGGCGACGAGTCCCGGAATTCGTTCCTCCTGACGCTCATCACGCTGGGCGAGGGCTGGCATAACAACCATCACCGCTACCAGGCCACGACGAAGCAGGGCTTCTACTGGTGGGAGTTCGACCCGACCTACTACGCCCTCAAGGCGCTGTCCTGGACGGGCCTGATCTGGGGGCTCAAGGGCGTGCCCGACTCGGTCTACGAAGAGGCCGAACGCACGAAGGCCGCGGCCGCTTCGCAGCGTGCGTGAACGCATCGCGATCGTCGGCTCCGGCGTGAGCGGCCTCGGCTGCCTCCGCTTCCTCCGCGCCCACCACGACGTGACGGTCTTCGACCGGGACCTCCGCCCGGGCGGCCACGCGCACACCATCGACGTCACCGAACCCGGCACGGGCCGCGCCCTGCCGATGGACACCGGCTTCATGGTCTTCAACGAGGTGACCTACCCGCACCTCTGCCGCCTGTTCAAGGAGCTGGGCGTCCGGCCGAAGAAGACCTCGATGTCCTTCGCCGTCCGCCACGACCCGACCGGCCTCGAATGGTGCGGCAGCTCGCTGAACCACCTCTTCGCCCAGCGTCGCAACCTCCTCAGCCCCCGTTTCTGGAAGCTGCTCTGGCAGATCAACAAGTTCAACCGGCTCGCGAAGACCGGGTGGCGTTCCGTCGAGGCCGAGACGACCTCGCTGCGCGACTGGTGCGCGCGCCAAGGACTCGGACAGGACTTCCTCGACCTCTACCTGATCCCGATGTCGGCCGCGGTCTGGTCGACGCCGGCCGAGAAGATGCTCGGCTTCCCGGCCGCGGCGCTGATGCGCTTCTTCCATAACCACGGCTTCCTCGGGCTCGACACCCAGCACCAGTGGCTGACCTTGGAAGGCGGCTCCCGCACCTACGTCGAGGCGCTCCTGCGCGCGCACCCGGCCGACTTCCGCTTCGGCCAGGGCGTGACCGCGGTCCGCCGCGAAGGCGCGCAGGTCGTCGTGACGACCCCCGCCGGGGAAGAGCGCTTCGACCGCGTGATCCTGGCCTCCCACGCCGACACCACGCTGCGCCTGCTGACCGACGCCGACGCCGAGGAGCGCCGCCTGCTCGGCGCCTTCGCCTACAACCGGAACCAGGCGGTCGTGCACACCGACCTGGCGCCCCTGCCCCGCGCGCCGAAGGCGCGCTCGTCCTGGAACTACCGCACCTGGGCCAAGGACGGCGGCCTCGTGACGTCGACGCACTACTGGATGAACTCGCTGCAGGGGCTCACCGACAAGGGCGACTTCGTCGTGACGATCAACCACCCCGACCAGGTCGACCCCGCGAAGGTGATCGTGACGATCCCGACGGAGCACCCGCTCTTCTCGCTCGAGGCCGTCGCCGCCCAGGCGGAGATCCCGGCGCTCAACGCCCGCCCCGGCGCGCGCGTGCATTTCGTCGGCGCGTGGCAGCGCTACGGCTTCCACGAGGACGGCTTCTGGTCCGCGCACCGCCTCTGCTCGCAGCTGCTCGGCCGCGACGCCTGGGCCGCCTGATCAGAAGGCGAGCTTCTGGGCCTGCCGCTCGAAGCCTTCGGCCTGGAAGAGCGGCTCCGGCCGCATCTTCACGAGGTCCGCGACGTACCGGTCCGGCACGCGCTCGAGGCGCGTGTTGTAGAAGGTCGCGATGTTCGCGTGGTAGGCGCGCGCGAGCGCGATGCGGTCCTCGGTCTCGACGAGGTTGCGGCTGAGCTCGGCGAAGACCGTCTGGGCCTTGAGGTCGGGATACTGCTCCGCCACGGCGAGGAGCGTCGGCGCGACCGCCGCGGGCCGCGCCCCGGCCGCCTGCGCGCGGAGGGCGGCGACGAGCGTCTGAACGGAAGCCTCGTGCGCGCGGAAGCCCTGCACGCAGGCCACCAGCGGCGGGATCAGGTCGGCCCGGCGCTTGAGCTGCACGTCGATGAGCGAATAGGCCTGCCGGACGCGGTTGCGCAGGCCGGTGATGCTGTTGAAGGCCATCCAGACCCAGCCGGCCCCCGCGGCCACGAGGTAGAGCAGCAGGCCCACGAACAGGCCGATCGGCGCGACGTCCGGCCGGGCGCCGGCGAAGAGGACGATGCCGAAGCCGGCGGCGAAGACGGCCCCGAAGAGGTTCCAGAGGACGAAGGCGGTGGCCTTGCCGTCGCTGATCTCCTGCGACTTGCGCGGGGTGATGATGAACATCTCCGCCTTGTCCTCGTGCTTGATCTGGGCGGCGACGATGTCCGGCCGCTCGCTGGCGCGGCCGCGCACGAACAGCGGCGTGCCGACCGGCAGGCCGTATTCGGTGAAGCTGCGCCGGCCGGTCGAGCCTTCGACGGCTTCCGCCGGGCCTTTCTCGTAATACAGCGGGTCGTCCTCGTCGGCGTCGCGGTCGAACATGGTGACGGTCTCGAGGTCCGCGCCCTCGGGGTTGACCCAGACGTAGCCGGTCTCGTCCTGGAGGTAGAAGCCGCCCTGCTCGCCGCCCGAGGCGACGGTGTCGCTGCCGGTGTCGATGACCGTGCGCGTGCGCGTGCGGCCCTTGTCGTCGGTGTAGGTCTCCGTGCGCCGGCGTCGCCAATGCTCCTCGACGCTCCAGCGGTAGAGCACGCACGGCCGCTCGGCGAGATAGCTGACGAAGGGATCGCGGCGGACGCACGTGCCCTCGAGCTCGACCTCGCCGATGAACACGCCGAGCGCCTTGGAGACCGGGGTGTCGTCGAGCAGGCGGCGCTTCCGGCCCGCGTTCAAGGCCAGGAGGAGGCAACCCGCGGAAGCCGCGAAGGTCAGGAATCCGGCGCCGGTGAGGTCTTGGGCCACGGACGTCGTTATGCCCCCGCCCTTCGGTTTAGCAAGGTTTCGAGGCGGGCACGCTTGCGCCCGGCGAGGTTGCGTCCACCCTGCAGGCCGATGCCCCGACTGTACGACGCGGAAGTGATGCACGCCCGGCTCTGGCCGAAGCGGCACGACTTCACGCACGCGGCGTTCGCCTGCTCGGTCGACGCCGCCGCGGTCGACGCCGCGAAGGGCGGGAGCTTCATGCTCGGCCGGGCCTGGTCCCCCTACCGCTTCCGCGACGGCGATTTCCTCCCGGCCGGCGAGGTCTTCCAGCCGGAAGGCGCCCCGCAGGCCTTCGGCGGCGCCACCCTCGCCGACCGCTTCCGCGCCTTCGCCGCCGCCCATGGCGAACCCCTCCCCGCGCGCGCCGTGATCCGGCTGATCGCGATGCCGCGCTCCTTCGGGAAATCTTATAATCCCGCGGTCTTCATGCTGGCCACGGTCGACGACGTCCTGACCTGCGGCATCGCCGAGGTCCACAACACGTTCGGCGAACGCAAGGCCTGGTTCCTCGGCCGGGACTGCCTGCGGCACGACTTCGACGGCGACGCCTACCTCCGCCTGCGCGCCCCGAAGCGCTTCTACGTCTCGCCGTTCTCGGCGCTGGACACGGAGTTCGAGTTCACGCTCCGCCTGCCGGACGGGCAGCTGGCGATCACGGTCGACCACTTCGAGGGCGGCCGGAAGACGCTGACCAGCGCCTGGACGGGCCGGCAGGTCCCGCTCACCGACGCGCGCCTGCTCTGGCTGACCGTGAAGTCGCCCCTCCTCGTCCTCAAGGTCATCGCCCTGATCCACCTGCACGCCGCCTGGCTGTGGTTGGTGAAAAAACTTCCTTTCCGCCGCAAGGGAGACGACATTCCCCAGCAGCGCAACCTGCGGCACCCCACTCCCGAACTGACCGGCCGACATGACTAACCCCTCCCCCGCCGCCGGCTCCCTCGCC
>VHCL01000007.1 GCA_016871725.1 Verrucomicrobiota bacterium
CGGGGCCTCGAACGGCACGCCCGAACGGGTGAGGAAGCTCTTGATCGCCATTTCCTGGGGGTTGCCGTCCGTGGGGCCGGCCGCGCCGCCGGTGCCGCCGAAGGGATTCGTCGAGGCGCCGCCCGGAGCGGTGGTGTTGAGGCCCTGGCCCGTCATCTTGACGACGGCGGCCTGGGTCAGCTCGAAGAACTGGGTGTCGAGCAGGCTGTCGCCGGCGTCCTTACGGACTTCGACGATGCCCGAGGGGCTGACGGAGAAGCTGTAACCGACGCGCTTGCAGAGGTAGTCGAGGGCCTGGAAGACCGTGACGTCGCGGAGCTGCAGGTTGACGGAGGGGCTGTCGCCGCCGAGGTCGACGGGGACGATGTTCACGCCCTTCTGGTCCTTGTCGTAGGTCTGGGACAGGCTGGAGAGCTTGGTGAGGGCGCGGTCCAGGGGCTCGTCGCGGGCGACGAAGCCCTCGGGGAGGCGGATCGTCTTCATCTTCTCGGTGACCGGGTCGTTGCCGGTGCCGAGGTCGGCCTTGATGTTCTCGCGGTTGAAGACTTCCGGCAGCTTCCAGGTCTCGTCGAGGAGCTCGAGGAGCTTGCCCTTGGTCACGCCGCGGTTCCACTGGCCGGAATTCTCCGAGAGCATCTGGCGGATGCGGATCTGGTAGGCCTTGGATTCGGAGTTGTTCGGCTGGTACTGGAGGACTTCGCGGTAGGCGTCGAGGGCGCCCTGGTAATCGCCGTAGAGGTAGCGGGCGCGGCCCTTGACCAGGAGTTCGTTGACCTTGTCGTCCTTGACGCGGACGCCGGGGGAGAGCTCGTCGATGTTGCGGTAGGTCGGGTTGTCGCGCTTGGCGGCGAGCTCCTTCTGGAGGCGCTGCACGGCCGGATCGTCCTCGCCCTTGAGCTTGGCGTAATCGGCGACGAGGCTGTTGGCGCGCGTCATGTCACGGGCTTCGATCGCGAGGAGGGCGCGACGGGCGAGGGCCGAGCCCTTGGTCGCCTTGATGCGCTCCTTGAGGTCCTTGTTCGAGAGGCTCTCGGCGCCGAGGGCCCGGTCGGCCGCGTCGAGGTCGGAGATGGCCTGGTCGACGGATTCAGCGGTGCCCTTGCGGAGCAGCTTCTCGGCGGCGTCGATGGCGTCGTCCTGCTTGGCGAGGGCGGCGGAGTTCTCCTTGGCGAGGCGCTTGACCTCCTCCTGGGCGGCGGCGCTGCCGGCTTCGCGGCGGACGGCGAGGTCCTGCTTGGCGAGGGCGATGGCGTCGCGGAACTTCTGGGCCGCGGCGGTCGGGATGGTCGCGATGGCGCCGCTGGCGCCGTCGAGGATCTCCTGCGCGCGCTTGAGGTCGCCGGCGGCGACCTTGGCCTTGGCGGCTTCGATGGCGCGGGCGACTTCGTCGAGTCGGTTCTGGTGGGCGGTCGCGACCTCGTCGAGGGCGCTAGGCGCGGCCGGGGCGACGGCGGCGGCCGGGGCCGGGGCGGCGGCGGGAGCGGCGGCCTTGGCATCGGCGGCCTGCTTGGCGGCGCTGGCTTCGGCGAGGGCGGCGTTGACGGAAGTCAGGCCTTCGTTGGCGCCCATGTCCTTCGGGTCGATGGCGAGGATCGCCTCGAACTTCTCCTTCGCGACCTGGAGATTGCCTTCATCGCGGGCCTTGAGGGCTTCGGCGAGCAGCATCGGCTTGCGGGCGGCGGCGTCGCCATCCTGGGCGACGAGGGTGCCGGCGGCGAGCGCGAGGGCGAAAGCGGCCCAAGCGAGCTGCGAACGGTGGATGTTTTTCATGAGTGGGGGGCTTTGAAAATTATTTGGTGACGGGGGCGGGGGCCTTCGGCGCAGGGGCCGCGGGCTTGTTCTTCGGGGCGGGGGGCGGGGGCGCCGGGACGACGAGCGTCTGCTGGTCGAAGGTGAGCTTCTTAGGCCTCTTGGGGTTGAGGGCGATGGTCTTCTCGAAAGTCACGCTCTTGGAGGGCAAGTCAATGCCTTTGACCACGAAGGTCGCCCCGTTGAGCTCGAACTTATCCCCAACCTGATGCAGGTTCTGGGTCCAGGAGGGGTCGTCGGCGGAGCGGAGGACGATGTCGATGCGCTTCTTGAACTCGAGGGGTTTCTCATCGTCGATCTCGACGATCTGCCCGAACTGGCGGTCGTCGACCGTGAGGATGTTCCGGACGTAGGGGAAGCCGTCGGCGTCCTTGCCCTTCTCCACGCGGTAGGCCTTGAGGGTCAGATAGGGGGCGTCCGGGATCGGCCGGTTGAGCTTACAGTCGTCGAGGTACTTGTTGGTCTTCACGTTCTTCAACGAGAAGAGGCGGTCCTCCTCCTTGCGGCTGGCCGGCAGGGAGGACGAGCTGAGCATGAAGGTGTAGGTCGGGTAGCCGACGGAGACGAGTTCGATGCCGAAAGGCGGAAGGACGTCGGCCTTGCGGCTGCGCGGGACGTATTCCTTGATGGAGGGATCCCAGACCACGTCGATGGTGGTGAAGAGGTCGTAATCCCAGTTGTCCTCGTCTTCCTCAGGGCTGAGCCAGTCCTTGACGTTGTCCTCCAGGGAGGCGCGGGGAGTGGCGACGTAGGTTCCGCCGGCCGGGGGCGCCTGGCGCAGCTTATTGATGATGGCGGCCTTGCCGTCTTCGTCCGGCACCGGCGGCGCGATGAGGCCGGGATTCAGGTACACGGCGAGACCGGCGACGAACAGGAGCGCGCCGAGGGAGACGAGAAGGATGTCCTTGCGGGAATTCATGTCCGGTGTGCTTTATTTCTTGGGTTCGCCTTCGGTGCCGGCGGCCTTCTCCTCGGGGACCGAGAGGTAGTCGATCTGGACGACGAAAGCGGAAAGCTTGCGCTGGACGACCGTGACGCGGCGCTCGTCGGGAGAGGCGGCGCCGGCGGCCGGGGTGGCGGCGGCCGCGGCCGGAGCCTGCTCGAAGAACGAAAGGGCGGCGGAGGCGGCGGCCGGAGCGGCGGCCGGGGTCGCCGCGGCGGCGGCCGGAGCGGCGGAACCGAGGAGCTTCTCGATCTCCGGGGTCGTGACGCCGACGTCGATGGAAGTCACCGCGACCGGCCGGCCGGAATTGCGGATCTTGTTGACGAAGGTGCGCAGCGTGGGCGTATGGCCGACGAAGCGGACGCGGAACGACAGGGCGTCGACGAGGCCCGGGCGGGCGAGCGTGCGCTGAGGCTTGAATTCATCGACTTCGTTGCGGGCGGCATCGGTGTCGGGACCGAACGTACCGGCGCCCGGGCGGCCTTCGGGGATGAGGACGAAGGTCTCGACGGGCTCGCGGTCGACGGACTCGATGAGCAGGGGCGCGCCCGCCGGACGGGATTCGATCAGCTGTCGGACCAGGAAATCGATGATCTGCCGCTGCTGGTCGACCTTCTGGAAGTCGCGCTTCGGGGAGGTCCCCTGGTTGTGGATGTAGCGATGGAAACCGAAGGAGGTGGGGTCGTTCGGCGAGAACTTCACGCCTTGGTCCGACGCCAGCTTGCGCCAGCTGTCGACGGATTCGCGGAGCAAGGCGCTGAGCTCGGTGCCGTTGGTGGTCGGGCGGCCGGCGATGGCCAGGTCCGGGCTGCCCGCGATCGAGGCGCGGAGGCCGTCGCGGTGCTTGGCGAGGTCGGCGACGTCGGCCTGGGCGGCCTTGACGTTGTCATCGTTGAGGGAGACCGGGGCTTCGCCCGGACCGAAGGAATGTCCGCGCAGGAGCTGGCCTTCGAGCGCGACCTTCTGGGCGAGCTCCTTGGTGCTGGCGTCACCGCCGGCGTAGGCGAGGTAAGCCATGACGAGGCCCGCCACGAACAGGCCGCCGAGGACGATCAGGGCGAGGTTGAAACCGAGGTTCTTCTTGAAAGCGTTCATGGGCTTAGAGGGCCTTGTCCTTGTTGATGACCAGGGTGAGGGTGGCCTTCGGGGTGCGGATGGTGTTCTGCTCCGTCACGCTGATCTCGTTCGCCGGGATGGCGCTGACGAAAGGCGATTTGCCCAACGCCTCGACGAGCCGGGAGATGTGCACCTTCTCCGGCGCGGAGCGGTAGCGCTTCTCGTCGAAGGGCACCTCGGTGAAGAGGAAGCGGACGGACAGGACGACCTTGGTGACGACGACGGGCGCGGCCGGCGGCTGGCCTTCGGCGGCGGGCGCGGCCGGAAGGGTCTCGTACTTGACGTGCAGGTCCTCGATCCAGGTGTTCTTGCAGCCGCCGACGCGGGCCTGCAGGTCGCCCAGGAAGGCAGGCCAGTTGGAACGGTTGAGGACGACGTGCTCGAGCTCCTTGCACTTGGCGGCCAGGTCGGCCGCCTGCTTGCGGGAGTCCTCGATGGCGGAGCGACGGGAGGCGAGTTCGGCCTGACGCTTCATGACTTCGTCGATCTGCTGCCTGTTCCAGCCTTCGGAGGAAGCGAGGGCGAGCCAGACGCAGAAAGGCGCGGCTGCGGCGAGGGCGGCGGCGGCGAGCAGGCGCGGCTTCCGGGCGTCGAAGGCCTGCTGGGCGGCGATGTTGCGCGGGATGAGGTTGACGCCGCTGGGCTGAGGGAGGACGAGGCGGGCGGCCTCGCCGATGACCTCGGTGATCTGGTGCTTGGCGCGCTGGAGGAGGTCGGCGGTGATGCCTTCGCCGGGGGTGATGACGGACGAAGGATCGAAAGGCTCCACCCCGAGGCGGAGGGTCTCGCAGAGCTGTTCGGCGAGGCCGGGGACCTGCGAACCGCGGCCGGTGATGAGGATGCGGGCCGGCTGGCGGCCGTTGGCGCCGCGCCGGACGTTGATGAGCCGGCGGTTGATGTCCTGCGCGAGGCGACGGATGAAGGTCTGGGCGTTGGCCTGCAGGACGGCGACCTGGGGGTCGGCCTCGGCGAGCTGGAGCACGCCGGAGAAGTAACCGACCTTGATCGCCTCCGAAGTGGCGAAAGGCTGGCCGGTGTTGTCCGAGATGCCCTGCGTGAGCAGGTTGCCGCCCATGTTGGTGGCGGTCTGGATGTTGACGCCGCTCGGACCGACGAAGCTGAGGGTGGTGGAACGGGCGCCGACGTTGATGATGAGGACTTCTTCGGCGGCCGATCCGCCGCCCAGACGGAAGGCCTGGCTGTCGAGGAGGGGCGCGGCCTGGATCGACATCGGGCGGAGGCCGGTCGAGGTCACGAGGTTCGCGATGCGCGTGGCGACCTCGGTGCGGAGGGCGAAGAGCAGGACTTCGGCTTCGACGCCGTCGGAGGCCATCAGCTGGCTGTCCCAGATGACCTCGTTGAGCGGATAAGGGATGGCGTTCTGGGCCTCGAACGCGACGATCTGCGCCTGCTTGGCCTTCTCGACCTGGGCGACCTTGAGCGGCTTCTGGAGGAGCAGGAAGGCGGGCGCGATGACGGTGACGCGGCCCTTGAGACCATGCTGGTTGACCAGGTTGGCGAGCGCGGCGATGGCCGCGTTCAACCACTCCTCGTCGCCGGTCAGGCCCGGGGCGATCTCTTCGACGTAGAACTGCTCGAGGACGAGCGTGCCGGCGGCGGCGGAGAACTGCGAGACCGAGACGTTGGACGCGGCGAGATTGACGATGGTGGCCTTCTTCTGGCTCATGCGGGAAAAGGTGGGGAGGGATTAGCGCGAGCCTTCTTCCCGGATGAACTCCGGCTGCGGCGAACCCTGCGGCAGGCTGTCGTAGAAGGCGGCGGGGACGAGGTAGTGCGGGCGCAGCATGCCGGCGTTGGCGTTGACGGCGCGGTCGGCTTCCGAACGGGCGCCGTCGAAGATCTTCTTGTCGAGGAACTGCTTGTGCAGGGCGTTGGCCATGTCGGCCACGGGGCGGCCGGCCTCGGTGAACAGCGGCTGTTCGGTGCCGCCGACCTCGACCTGGACGTAGTAGTAATCCGGCTGCATCTTGAGGCGGTCGCGCTTCACGATGTCGCCCGGCAGGTAGAAATAGACGGACCGGTCGGTGTTCACCTCCATGGTGAGCACGGTCGCGGACGAACGGTAGTAGGCGAACTCGGCGGCGGTCGTGGTGCCGATCGGCTTGAAGATGAGGGTCACGGTCACCTTGACCTTATCCACCCAGTTCTTGTTGATCGGCTTCTTCGGACCGGCTTCGGCCTCGGGCGTCGCCTTGGCCTCCGGATTGAAGTTCGCATGAAGTTCGACCTGCGTGCGGATCCAGGGGTTCTGCTGCCCCCCCAGCTTGACCGGATCGAAATGGACGGAACGCACGTTGACGGCGCTTTTCCCCGCGTTGGCATCGGCCTTCCCGGCTTGGGCGAGGAGGCCGGCGCAGGACAAGCAGAACGCCATTAGGCTGGCAAAAACAGCACGAACTTGGGGCATGGGGAGGCGGAATGTGTCTTTGGCCGGAGCGGGTGGCAAACGCAAAAAGACACCTCCACGGAACAATAGTTTATTGCAAAAATCTTGCGTCTAAGGGTTAAGCCTGAAGCATCGGTTTTTACGTGCGCCGCGTCCTGTCATTCATCCTCTGCTCCCTGCTGCTCTCGATGAGCCTGCGTGCCGCCGCCGGCGACTCGTCTCGTCCGGTGGTGATCTCCAGCTTCACGATCATCGCTGATTGGATACAAGTTATTGGAGGAGAACAGTTTGAGTGTGTTAATCTCGTCCCCTCCCACAGCGAGACCCACGGCTACCAGTTGAACCCCCGAAACGCCCGCGACCTGCGTCGGGCCAGCCTGATCGTAGGCATGAGTCCGGCGCTCGAGCCTTGGCTGGAGGCCTGGGCCAAAGCCCACGACCGTATCGGTCGAGTCCTCTGGCTGGTCGATGACCGCCAAGGCGGCCACGCCGGTCACGCCCACACCGGCGATCCCCACGTCTGGACCAACCCTGCCGAAGTGAAACGGTTGACGCGTCTCCTGGCCGACCGGCTCGGCGCCATCGGCTCGGTCAAGGAGACGGAAACCCATTACCATCAGTATGTTAAGGAAATAGACCGCGTCGACGACGAACTGCGTCGGCTTTTCGCGGGCCTGCCGGCGAACCGACGCAACCTAGTGACCCAGCATGCCAACTTGGGCCACTTCGCGACAAGCTACGGCCTCCGCGTCGCCGGGACGATCCTCGCCAGCAGTTCCGCCGAATCCGCCGACCCCTCCGCCCGGCATTTCTCCGAACTCCTGGCCCTGCTCCGCCGGGAAGGCATCCGGGTGATCGTCACCGACGCCGGGCAGAGCGACGCCTTCGCCCGACGTCTGGCCGAAGACGCCGGCCTGCCTCCGCCGCTCAGCCTTTCCTTCGAATACCTTGAACCAGCCGGCCGACCGGGCGACCGTTGGACCAGCATGATGCTCCTCAACGGCCGGCGCCTCCACGAGGCCTTGTCCACCCGATGACCCCTTTCTGGCGACGCCTCGGCGACGCGGCCTTCGCGCTGCTGCCCACGCTCCCTTACGCCCGGCCCGAGAAGCAGGCCTGCGGCGGCGAAGCCGTCGTCGCGCGCGGCCTGTCGGCCGGCGCCAGGCCCGATGGGCCGGCGGCTTTCGTCGGCGCCGACTTCAGCATCCCGTGCGGCTGCCGGACGGCGCTCATCGGACCCAACGGGTCCGGCAAATCGACGCTGCTCCGCGTCCTGGCCGGGCTCGTCCCGCCGCAGGCCGGCGAGGTCCTCGTCGCCGGCGCGCCGCCGGCCCCGGGGCGCAGCCGGATCGCCTACCTTGCGCAACGCCCGCAGCTGACCGAAGGCTTCCCCTTGCGGCTCCGCCGGCTGGTGCAGATGGGGACCTACGCCCACCACGGCTGGTTCGAGGAATGCCGTCACGGCGAAGCCGCCGTCGACGGGGCCCTTGCGCGGCTGGGCCTGACGGAACTGGCCGACCGCCCGGCGCATGCGCTTTCCGGCGGCCAGCTGCAGCGCGCGCTCCTCGCCCGCGCCCTCGTGCAGGGCGCCGAGGTGCTGCTCCTGGACGAACCTTACGCCGCCCTCGACGCCGCGAGCCGCGAGATCGTCGAGCGTTTCCTCTTCGACCAAGGCCACGCCTTCACCGTGCTGATGGCCACGCACGACCCCGCCGACCTCGCGCGCTTCGACCGCATCCTCGAGCTGCGCGCCGGCGCCGTGCGCACGCGCCACGCCTGCTCGGGCCACGACCACCGTCATGCTTGACCTCCTGCTCGAGCCGCTGGCGGAACCCTTCTTCGTGCGGGCGCTCCTCGCCGTGGCCCTCGGCGGCGTCACGTGCGCCTGCCTCGGCGCCTACGTGGTCCTGCGCCGCATGGCGTTCGTGAGCACGGCGCTCACCCATTCCATCCTGCCGGGGGTGGTCGGCGCGCTGCTGCTCGGCTTCTCGCCTTACGTCGGCGCGCTCGCGGCGGCCCTCCTCACGGCCGCCGGCGCGGCCTGGCTCGCGGCGCGCAAGGGCGCCAGCGAGGACAGCGCCATCGGCGTGATGCTCTCGGTCATGTTCGCGGCGGGCGTCGCGCTCATGCAGCAGGCGAACTCGTGGCGCGACTTCGCCGGGCTGCTCTTCGGGAGCGTGGTCGCGGTCGGCGAGGCCGACCTCCGGACGATCGCCCTGACCGCGGCCGGCGTGCTCTTCGGCCTGCGCGTCCTGCACAAGGAGCTCGAGCTCGCCGCCTTCGACGAGGAGTACGCGACGCTGCTCGGCGCGCGGCCCGGCCTCATGCGGGTCGTCCTGCTCGCCCTCGTCGCGCTCGGCGCGGTCGCCTGCGTGCGCCTCGTCGGCGCTCTGCTGACCACCGCCCTCTTCGTGATCCCGGCGGCGACGGGCGTGCTGCTCGGCCGCACCGTCCCGCAGGTCATGGCCTGGGGCGTAGGGTGCGCGCTCGCGGGCGGAGTGGCCGGGCTGTATCTCTCATACCACCTCCCGGCGGTGCCGTCGGGCGCCGGCATCGTGCTCTGCTGCGCCCTGCCCTACCTGCTGGCGCGGCTCTTCGCGCCGCGGCGCTGATCAGGACCGCGGCGGACGGAGGCAGAGCGGCGGACCGAGCACCTCGCGGGCGACGATGGCGCGCCGCAGCGCGGCGGCGCCGCGGAACTGCGCGCGGTCCGGCCGGACGGGCGTGCGCTCCGCGACGACGGGCCGCGCGACGGGCTCGGGGCGGACGGGCGCCGCCGCGGGTTCCGGCGCCGGGGCCGGCGCGGGCTTGGCCGCGGAGCGCGGCCGGCGGACGCGGCGCGGGATGGGCGGCGGAGCCGTCATCACCGACGGCGCCGGCTGCTCGGCCTTCGCCTTCAGCTGCCGGTAGGCCCAGACGGCGAAACCGCCGCCGGCCAGCAGGAGCTTGAAGAGGAGCGCGCCTTCCATGCTCAGGCCTTGGCTCCGGAAGCGGACCCGTCGCCGGCGATGCCCCTGCGCATCTCGGTGTCGGAACGGAGGTTCTCGAGCCGCTGGAAATCAAGGTAACCCATGCGGCCCGAACGAAGGGCCTCGGCGAGGGCCTGCGGGATCTGGGCTTCGGCCTCGACGACGCGGGCGCGCATCTCCTCGACGCGGGCGCGCATCTCCTGCTCGAGGGCGACGGCGGCGGCGCGGCGGATCTCGGCCTGGGCCTGCGCCATGTTCTTGTTGGCGTTGGCCTGCGCCTCCTGGAGGGTGGCGCCGATGTTCTCGCCGACGTCCACGTCCGCGATGTCGATCGACATGATCTCGTAGGCGGTGTTGGCGTCGAGGCCGCGCTCGAGCACGGTCTTGGAGATGCGGTCCGGGTTCTCGAGGACGAACTTGTAGCTCTCGGAGGAGCCGATGGTCGTCACGATGCCTTCGCCGACGCGGGCGATGATGGTCTCCTCCTGCGCGCCGCCGACGAAGCGGTCGAGGTTGGTGCGCACGGTCACGCGGGCCTTCACCTTCACCTGGATGCCGTCCTTGGCCACGGCGTCGATGGTGGTGCGGCCGCTGGACGGGTTCGGGCAGTCGATGACCTTGGGGCTGACGGAGGTGAGGACGGCCTCGAGCACGGACTTGTTCGTGCCGCGGGTGGCGATGTCGATCGCGCAGGCGCGGTTCCAGTCGAGGTGCAGGCCGGCCTTCTGCGCCGCGATGAGCGCCTGCACGGTCTGCACGATGTTGCCGCCGGCGAGGTAGTGGGCGTCGATCTTCTCGACGTCGACCGAGAGGCCGGCCTTGGTGGCGGCGATCTTGGCGTCGACGATCACGCTGTACGGCACGCCGCGCAGGCGCATGCCGACGAGGTCGAAGATGCCGACCTCGGCCCCGGCGAGGCGGGCGCGGACCCAGACGGCGAGGAAGGTGAGGAGAAAGAGGACGAGCAGGAGCAGGGCTCCGGCGGCGACCCAGATGACGACGTTAGGGATATCCATGGCGGTAAGAGGGGAAAGGTTCAGCGCGCGCGGCGGACGGTGACGCGGCCGGCGCCGGCTTCGACGACGACGACGGGTGCGCCGCGTTCGACGAAGCCGTCGAGCGAGAAGGCTTCGAGCAGCGCGCCGTCGACCTCGGCGGTGCCGGAGGGAGCGAGCACGGTCACGGCCTTGCCGGTCTTGCCGACATACACGGCGTAACCCGCGGCGGCGGGGACGGCGGCGCCGTCGTTGCTGCTGACGTTGATCATCGCGCGGCCGATGCCGGTCTGCGGCAGGAGGCGGCGGAAGGCGAAGAACTCCAGGGTGAGGACGACGAGGAAGGCCAAGCAGAAGAGCGCGCAGGTGAGCGCGCCGGCGGCGGCGGAGAGATAGATGCCGGCGAACGAGACGGCGGCGCCGACGAACCCGAGGAACACCGTCGGCAGGAAGAATTCGGCGGCGATCAGGAGCAGGCCGGCCACGAGCAGGCTGACCGGCAAGACAAGGGAGACTTGGTCCATGCCAGGACGATGCCGCGGCCGGGCGGCCTTTCCAATCTTTTCCGAAGCCTCTGACTACAAAGACGGGGCGTAATTATAAGCCCCCTGTCTCGCTTGCGGAACCGCACCCGCCCGCCCTAGCCTGCCCTATGCCCAAGAAACCCGCCGCACCCCGCCAAAGCCGGATCAAGGAAGCCCACCACGTGCTCGAAGATGCCTTGCGTAAGGCCGGCGAAGACCGACCGGGCGACCAGGCCCAGGTCCACGGACAAGTCGCGAAGTCCCTCGGCGTCTCGCCCTCCATGCTCTACAAATGGCGCGAGCCGGCCGACCAAGGCAGCGGCCAGCCCAACCCGCTCCAGCGGACGGCCCAGCTGATCGCGCTCACCGGCGACACGCGCATCCTCGACTGGCTGGCGGAGAAGGCCGGCGGCCAGTTCACGCCCGTCGAGACCGAACCGGCCGCCGGCGCCCTCGACCAGGCCGCCAACACGCTCGTCCGCGAGTTCGGCCTGCTCATCGCCGACGTGGCCGACGCCATCGCGGACCGGCGCGTGACCCCGGAGGAGACGCAGGCGCTGCGCGGCAAATGGAACGGGCTGCGCAAGCGCGCCGAGACGTTCGTCCGCCGTTGCGAGAAAGGCGACTACGGCGCCGAGAAGTGAGCGTTTTCGCTTTCCCCGCCCGCGCGAAAGGGTAACCAGAAGCCATGGCCGAATTCACCATCCGCCCCTACGGCGATCCGGTCCTCCGGGCGGTGGGCGAGCCCGTGCGCGAGTTCGGCGCGCCGCTCCGTTCGCTCGGCGAGGCGATGCTGCGCGCGATGAAGACGGCCAAGGGCATCGGCCTGGCCGCCCCGCAGGTCGGCCTCTCGCTGCAGCTCTTCGTCATGGACGTGCGCGACGAGGAATTCCGGCCCGTGCTCGACGGCCGGGAACGCGCGCCCGAGGAGATCATGCCGATGCTGCTGGCCAACGCGACGCTGACCGTCCCTCCGGGCGAACCGGAGACTTACACCGAAGGGTGCCTGTCCTTCCCGGGCGTCACCGGCGACGTCGAGCGCGTCGAGCGGGCGATCGTGCGCTACCGCGACGCCGACGGCGCCCCGCACGTCCTCGAATGCGCCGGCCTGCTCGCGCGCTGCGCGCAGCACGAGCACGACCATTGCCAGGGCGTGCTCTTCATCGACCGCATGACGCGCGCCCACCAGCTGCTGACCGCCGCGAAGGTGAAGAAGCTCAAGCGCGCGACGGCCGCCGAGATGAAGGCGGCGCGCAAGCAGGGCTGATCACTTCGCGCCCGGAGCGCCGACGCGGAGCGTGAGCTGGCCGACCGGCACCGCCGCGCCGCCCGCGGGGATGCCTTCGATGCGGAACGCGGTCACGCCGGCCGCCGGCGCCTCGGCCGCGCTCGCGCGCCACTTGGCGCCGACCGCGCCGCCGGCCGGACCGCCCCCCGCGACGATGGCGACGTAAGGATCGCCCGCGACGGAGAGCCTGGTCTGCGTCAGGCAGAGATGGGTCAGCAAGGCCGAGCCGACGGGGTGGCTGTCGCGCTCGAAACCGAAGGTCCATTCGCCGCTCTGCGCGAGGCGCGGGAGGAAGCTGCGCTCGTCGCGCAAGGCGACGGCGCCCGCGACGGGCGCGGCGGCGGCGTTGGTCAGCGCGAGCTCGGAGGCGACGATGCGGAGGGAATGCGCGTCGGCGAGACGGAGGAAGAGGAGCGTCTGCGCGCCGTCGGCGCCGACGGCGTACTGCTCGGCCCAGAGCACGGCGAACTGCTTGGGGGCCGTCGCCGGCTTGAGGCCTTTGGACAAGGCGGGCGCGGCCGGCGCGACGGCCGGCACGTAAGCGTAACCTTCGGCCGGGACGGCGGCCAGGGCGACGCCGGTGCGGCGCGACCAGGCGGCGCGGAGGTCGGCGGTGAGTTCGGCCGGACGCTCGAGGCCGGCGGCGCCGAAGCGCAGGGAACCGACGAGATGGGCGGAGACATAACCGAGGTCGGCGGCCTGCTTGTGCAGCCGGCCGACGGCGGCGTCGAGGGCGGCGGACGGCGCGGCGACTTCGAGGGTGGCGGTGAAATCGACCGGCTTCATCTTCTCGGCCACGCGCTGGCTCGCGGCCAGTCGGAGGCGATTGAGGGAAGGCGCGACCTGCTGAATCTGGCGGTTGCCCTCGTCGATGATCTTCTGGGCCCGGAGCTTGATCTGCTCGGGGGTCTCGGTGAGCCCGCCGGCCTTGGCGCCATTGGTCGCGGCCGCCGCCGCGATGCTGGTGTCCATGATACTCTGCCCCTGCTTGACACGCGACTGTCCTAAGGAATTGATGCGCATGGCGTTATGCCACTCGGCGAGTTCCGCCGGCTTCAGCTCACGCACGACCTCCGCGTCGGAGATGGGAGGGGGAGCGACCGGCTCGCCCGCGGCGAGCATCAGGAAAGAAGCTAGGAGCGCGATCATGGGGTCAGGATTCGTCGAATTTTCGGGCGAAGAGGGCTTCCATCTCGGTCAGGAGCGCGGCGGCATCCTTGCCCTTGGCGGAGAAACGCAGCTTCGAGCCCAGGCCGGCGGCCAGCATCATGAGGCCCATGATGCTCTTGCCGTTCACCGACTCATCGTCCTTGGAGACGGTGATCTCGACGTCGGGGTAGCGGTTGGCTAAACGGACGATCTGGGCGGCCGGACGGGTGTGGATTCCCATGCGGTTCTGGACGGTGAATTCGCGGGCCGAAGCCTCGTGGGTTTCTTCCATAGATAAAGGGGGCCTGGGAGAGGTCTCTCAGGATAGGTCAAGGGGGAGGCTGCCCGCAAGTCGGGTCAAGGCAAATTGAGCCGTCGGGAGGGGACGCTTGACCTTCCTCGCCAGACCCCTCCAATCGAACCAAACGAACTCCCGTGGCCAAGCCCGCTGTCCTTACCCATCCCGAATCCCTGAAGCGCCCTGCCGGGCCTTCCGAATACGCCAAGGATCCGGTCAACGCCTCGATGTCCAAGGCCGAGAAAATCGCCCTTTACACGAAAATGGCCCGTATCCGCCATTTCGAGCAGCGCTGCATCCGCATCTACCAGCAGGGTAAGATCGGGGGCTTCCTCCACCTTTACGTCGGCCAGGAGGCCGTCGCCGCCGGGACCATCTCCCTGCTGGGCAAGCATGACCACATCATCACGGGCTACCGCGACCACGGTCACGGCCTGATGGTCGGCATGGGCATGAACGAGTGCATGGCCGAACTGACCGGCCGCGTCACCGGCTGCTCCCAGGGCAAGGGCGGTTCGATGCACTATTTCGCCCCGGATAAGAACTACTGGGGCGGCCACGGCATCGTCGGCGGCCAGGCCCCCCTCGGCACCGGCCTCGCCTACGCCGTCAAGTACATGGGCCTGAAAGGCAGCTGCCTCGCCTACATGGGCGACGGCGCCGTCAACCAAGGCGCGGTCCACGAGGCCTACAACCTGGCGGCCCTCTGGGACCTGCCGATGATCTTCGTCATCGAGAACAACGGGTACTCCATGGGCACCTCCCAGGAGCGCTCCACCGCCCACCCGGGCTGCTTGGCCAAGCGCGCCGAAGGCTACGGCATGGCCTGGGACGTCATCAACGGCCACGACGTCTACGAAGTGCGCGCCAAGACCGCGATCGCCCTCAAGCGCGCCCACGAGGAATCCAAGCCGACCGTCCTCGAGATCTTCACCTACCGCTACTTCGGCCATTCGATGGCCGACCCGGACAAGACCTACCGCGACAAGGACGAGATCAAGGAGTACCGCGACAAGAAGGACCCCGTCCTCCTCTTCGAGCAGGAGCTCCTGCGCGAGAAGATCCTGACCCCGGAGCTTTCCCAGGAGATCAACGACGCCGCGATGGCCGAAGCCGACAAGGCCGCCGTCTTCGCCGACGAATCGCCGGACCCCACCCTCGCCGACGTCACCAAGCACATCTACTGGGAAGAGGACAACCGCGGCCCGGACACGACCAGCCGCGGCACCATCATCTTCGAATAATCCTTCTTCGCCCCTACTTCCATGGCCGTCATTACCTACCGCGAGGCGCTCCGCGCCGCGATGCGCGAAGAGCTCAAGCGCGACGACAAGGTCGTCCTCATGGGCGAAGAAGTCGCCCAGTTCAACGGCGCCTACAAGGTGACCGAAGGTCTCCTCAAGGAGTTCGGGCCGAAGCGCGTCGTCGACACCCCGATCTCCGAAGCCGGCTTCATCGGCCTCGGCATCGGCGCCTCGATGCTCGGCATCCGTCCCGTGATGGAGCTGATGTTCTGGTCCTTCTCGTACGTCGCCTTCGACCAGATCGTGAACAACGCCGGCAACATCCGCTACATGTCCGGCGGCCTCATCAACTGCCCGATCGTCATCCGCGGTCCGGCCAACGGCGGCACCAACGTCGGCGCCACCCACTCCCACACGCCCGAGGCCATCCTCGCTTCCCACCCCGGCATCAAGGTGGTCTGCCCGGCCACCCCTTACGACGCCAAGGGCCTCCTCAAGGCGGCCATCCGCGACAACGACCCGGTCTACGTGATGGAGAACACCATCCTTTATAACGACAAGGGCGAGGTCCCCGACGAGGATTACATCGTCCCGCTCGGCGTCGCCGACGTGAAGCGCGAAGGCGCCGACCTCACGATCGTCGCCCACGGCCGCGCCGTGATCACCAGCCTCAAGGCCGCCGAAGTCCTCGAGAAGGAGCACGGCGTCAGCGTCGAGGTCGTCGACCTCCGCTCCATCCGCCCGCTCGACGAGGAGACCATCCTCGCCTCCGTCCGCAAGACGCACCGCGCCCTGCTGGTCGAGGAGAACAAGCCCTTCTGCGGCGTCGACGCCCAGGTGGCCTACCTCATCCAGTCGAAGGCGTTCGACGAGCTCGACGCCCCGATCCACCGCGTGTCCTCGATCGACGCCCCGCAGATCTACTGCAAGCGCCTCGAAGACCAGCAGCTCCCCGACGTGAACCGCGTCGTCCGCGAAGCCCTCAAGGTCCTCGCCTGAGCCCCCACCCTCTCCAATCCGATGGCTGAAATTATCGATATGCCGAAGCTCTCCGACACGATGTCGGTGGGGACTTTGGTGAAATGGAACATCAAGGAAGGCCAGACCGTGGCCTTCGGCGACATCCTGGGCGAAGTCGAGACCGACAAGGCCACGATGGAACTCTCCTGCACCGTCCCGGGCACGATCCTCAAGATCTACGCCCCCGCCGGCTCGCAGCTGCCCGTGGGCGCACCGATCTGCGCCATCGGCAAGAAGGGCGAAGCCGCCCCTGAGCCCTCCGCCGCGCCGGCCCCCAAGGCCGCCGCGCCCGCGACCGCCGTCCCGGCGATCCCGGAGAAGACCGACGTGAGCTGCCTTCCCGCCGCGCCGGCGTCCTCCGGCTCGGTCGCCCCGCAGTCCGACGCTTCCCGCGCCAAGGCCTCGCCTTACGCCAAGCGCATGGCCGAGAAGGCCGCGCTCAACGTCGCCGCCCTGTCCGGCACCGGCCCCGGCGGCCGCGTCGTCGGCCGTGACGTCGCCGCCGCCGCGGCGGCTCCGGCCGTCGCCGCTCCTGCCGGTCCGCTCAACGTCGCGGTCGCTCCGCCCGCCGACGGCAAGGGCATCCAGCCAGACGCCGACGTCCCCGTGGGCGGCATGCGCCAGACGATCGCCCGCCGACTCCTCGAGTCGAAGGTCACCGTCCCGCACTTCTACCTCGAGGTCGAGGTCGACGCCGCCCCGCTCATGGCGATGCGCGAATCGCTGAACAAGCGCCTCGCCGACGCCGGCGCCGACGCGATCAAGCTCTCGGTCAACGACTTCATCCTGAAGGCCTCCGCCGAGGCCCTGCGCCGCGTCCCCGCGGTCAACGCCTCCTGGGCCGGCACGAGCATCCGCCAGCACGGCGCGGTGCACCTCTCCTTCGGGGTCGCCCTCGAGGACGGCCTGGTCACCCCGGTCATCCGCGACGCGCACGCCAAGACGCTGAAGGACATCGCCGTCGAGGCGAAGGCCCTCATCGGCAAGGCCCGCTCGAAGAAGCTCACGCCGAACGAGATGTCGGGCTCGACCTTCACGGTCACCAACCTCGGCATGTACGGCGTCACCGGCTTCTTCGGCATCATCAACGTGCCCAACGCCGCGATCCTCTCCGTCGGCGCGACCATCAAGAAGCCCGTCGTCGACGCCCAGGACCGCCTGGTCATCGGCCACCGCATGGTGATCGGCCTCTCCGGCGACCACCGCGTGGTCGACGGCGCCAACGGCGCGCAGTTCCTCCAGGCGCTCAAGCAGCTCCTCGAAGAACCGGCGCTGATGCTGATCTGAGCGGAGCGAAAGCGCCGCCGAGACCCGGGCCCGCGAGGCGCCCGGGTTTTTCATGCCCGCGTCAGAACGTGCGCACCGCCGACAGGCCGCCGTCCGCGCGGAGCACCTGGCCGGTCATGAAACGGGCGTGGCCGGAGAGGAGGTGCGCGACGAGCGCGGCCATGTCCTCGGAGCGGCCGACCTGCTGGAGCGGGTGACGCTTGCCCGCGGCTTCCTTCTTGAGGTCGGAGTTGAGCAACGGGCCGGCGAGCGGGGTGTCGGTCAGCGAAGGGGCGATGACGTTCACGCGGATCGCCGGGGCCCACTCGGCGGCGAGGCTGCGGGCCAGCGCCTCGACGGCGCCCTTGGCGGCGGCGATGCTCGCGTGCATGGGCATCCCCTGCGCGACGGCGACGGTGGAGAAGAGCACGACGGACGCGTCGCCCGAGGCCTTGAGCGCGGGAAGCGCGGACTGGAGCGCGGCGATGGCGCCGAAGAGGTTCACCTGCAGGTCGCGCTGGAAATCCTCCGGCGTGAGACGGTGGAACGGCTTGAGCGAGATCGAGCCGGGAAAATAGACGAAGCCGTCGAGGCGCTCGGGCCAGCTGAGCGGTCCGGGCGCGGCGGCGTCGAACGGCTGCGCGACGAGCCCGAGGTCGGCGAGCTTCTCCGGCGAACGGCAGGCGGCGTGCACCGTATGGCCGTCGGCCTGGAGCTGCGCGACCGTCGCGCGGCCGATGCCGGAAGTGCCGCCGATGATCGCGATGTGCTTGGACATGGCCGCAAGGTTGCGGGCCGGGCTTCCGGGTCAAACGACCCGCCGCTTTTCCGGACACGAAAAAGGCCGGAGGCGAACCTCCGGCCTGATCGGACGACCGGCGGGCCGCTTACTTCTTCTTGGGGGCGGCCGGCTTGCGCGGAGCCTTCTTGTCTTGGTTCGCCTTAAGCTCCTCCTCCGTGAACTTGGAGACGACGCCGGCGGCGGGGACTTCGGCCTTCGCGGTCCAGACGATCGCGTTGAGGACGAGCGTGCGCTGGCTGTCGTTGGCCCAGCCGGCATGATAGTGGCCGCCGGTGAAACCGAAGCCGCGTCCGCCGTCCTTGCGCTCGACGGCCCAGGCGACGACCTGCGGCTTCTTCTCCTCGAGCACGAGCTTCTTGACGTCGGGGTTGCCGGCGTGCGGGCCTTCGCCGCGGTTCATGGTCTCAGGCGGGGCGACCGCGGACAGGAGCGGGGTGACGCCTTCCATGCCGTCACGGAAGCGCATGTTGAAGTACCACTCGTCGTTGGAACCGAACGGCTTCACGCCGCGGCTGGCCGGGTGCTCGGGGATGACCTTGAAGTCGGCCATCCAGTGCGGGTTCACGGACCAGTGCTGCTCGAAGTAACCGCCGAGCCATTCCTTGAACTCGAGGGCGCCCTTGCCCTTGGACGAGCGACCCGCGGGGGGCGGGCTGACGGGCTTGCCGTCGACGCTCAGCCAGCCGGCGCGCTCGTAGGCGGGCTCGACGGCGTAGTGGAGGCAGACGAAACCGGTGCCGGCCGCCATCTTCTTGGCGAGCTGGTCGAGGTGCGGGAGGGCCGGATGGCCGTTGCCGCCGTCGGAGTAGATCACGATCGTGTCGGCCTTGGCGACGCGCTCGTCGGAGGGCCATTCGCCGTTGAGGGAGACGTCGACGTTCACGAGGTCGGCCGCACCCTGCTTCAGGCCGGCGGCCAGTAGCTGGATGCCGGCGTTGTGCTCATGCTCGCCGGCAGGATGGCTCGGACGGCCGGCGATGAGCAGGACGTTCTTCTTGTCCGCGGCCGAGACGAACGCGGCCGAGAGCAGGAGGAGGCTGAGGAAGGACTTCTTCATGACGGTTTACTTGATCTCCTTGAGGGTGATGTCCTTGAACTGGACCACCATGGGCGGGCCGGCGTGGAGCTGGAGGGCGAGGAGGCCCTTCTTCGCGCCGACGGCGGTCTCATCGGTGACGTCGACGGTCTGGACGCCGTTGATGAAGTGCCGCAGGTGGCCGCCCTTGGCGACGACGCGGTATTCGTTCCAGGCCTCGGCCTTGATCTTGGCCTGGATCTCGTCGGTGTTGCCGAGCGAACCGGTGACCTCGATCTTCGGCTTCTTGGCGTCGGCGCCTTCCCTGACGACGACCTTCTGGCCGCGCTTGGCGAGGATGCCGCGGCCCTTCTCCTCATAGAGGATGCCGGAGTAGGTCTTGCCCGCCTCGAAGTCGCCCTGGTAGCCGGCGATCACGAAGCCTTTCTCGTCGACGAGCCTGCTGCGGTACTGGACGCCGGAGTTGCCGCCGACGATCTTGTACTGGAACGTGAGCTCGAAGTCGGCGACCTCGCCTTCCCAGACGAGGAAGGTGTTGCCCTTGGTGGGCTTCTCCTTGGTCGTGCGGCCGGTGATGACGCCGTCCTCGACGGACCAGAAATCCAGGCCTTTCCAGCCCGTGAGGTCCTTGCCGTTGAAGAGGGACTTGTCCTCGGCGGAGACCGACGCGCAGAGCGCGGCGAGGGCGAGGACGGGAGCGAAGAGCTTCATGACGCGGAGGCGGGGGCGGATCACTTCTTGCGACCGAAGAAACGGTGCAGGTTCTTGAGTCCCTTGACGGCGATGTCGTCGCGGCGGGGCTCCATGGCGCGCCAGATGGCGGCGGCGCGGGCGATCACCTTGACGTCGGTGGTGAAGGATTCGATGACGACCTCGTTCTTGTAGCCGATCTTCTTCAGGGCGGCGACGATGGGCTTCCAGTCGAGGGAGTCGTTGCCCGGGGTGCCGCGGTCGGTGCCGCAGGCGTGGAAGTGGCCGAGGTGCTTGCCGGCCTTGAGGATGGCGGCGGCCTGGTTCTTCTCCTCGATGTTCATGTGGAACGTGTCGAGGTGGAGCTTCACGTTCGGGAGGTTGACGGCCTTGACGAGGCGCAGGCCCTGGTCGCAGGTGTTGAGGAAGTCGGTCTCGAAACGGTTCAGCGGCTCGATGTCGAGCTCGACGCCCTTCTTCCGGGCGTGCTTGCCGAGGACCTTGAGGTTCTTGACGACGAGCTTGAAGTGCTTCGCCTTGGTCTTGTCGTCATGGGCGCCGATGAGGCCGACGACGGAGTAGAGCGGGCCGATGAGGCGCGGGCAGCCCATCTCGGCGGCCTGGTCGATCAGCGCCATGATGTACTTGCGGCCGTTGGCCTGGTCCTTGGCGGAACCGCGGAGGTCGCGGCCGGGGCCCATCGCGGCGCAGATCGAGCCGATGGCGATGCCGGCCTTGGCGGCGGCGGCCTTGAGGAACTTCGGGTCGACGTGGGAGGGATCCTCGATCGGGATCTCGACGGAGTCGAAGCCCCAGTTCTTGAGCTTCTTGAAGAGATGCACGCTCTCGTTGGTGAACGGAGAGGCGTAGAGGAACGTGTTGAGGCCGAAACGCATGGTGGGTGGGTGATTAGGGGAGGCGCGGAGTCTCAGAGGGGGTCAGGGGGCGGTCAAGGCTGGGCGTGGTCACGAGGCCGCTCAGGGGATGAGTTCGCCCACGAGGAGCAGGCCGCCGGGGTGGAATTCGAGGGGCGCGAAGCGCTCGGGCTTGTCGACCTTGTTCTTGTTCTTCGCCAGGACGGCGGCCTTGTCGATCGGGTCGGCCAGGAGCTCCAGCCGGACGACGTGTTCGCCCTCGGGCAGGTCGGCGCCGACGACGAACGTGCTCAGGCGCGGGTAGGTGCAGTAGGCGTCGATGCGCGGGACGGGTTTCAGCGCCTTGCCGTCGAGGGTGACGGCCACCATGCCGCCGGCCGGACCGACCACGTCGTAGACGGCGCAGTGCGTGCCCTTGAACCTGAACTCGAGGCTCTGGCCGGGCTTGGTCAGCCGCACCATCGCCGGGAGGCGCTTCGCCCAGCCCTTGGCGTAGGCGTCGGCCGCCATGTCGGCCGGCGCGAGACCCGCGGAGAGCTTCGCGGCGGTGATCGGCACGAGGGTCGCGCGCTCCCAGTTCGCCGGGTCGAGCGCCGGGCCGGTCACGTGCGGAGCAGGCGTCGCGTTCGCGATCGCGAGCGCCGGGAGCGAGCGCACGACGGCCTCCGCATAGAGCACCTGGCCCGTGGAGTCATGCGGGTGGACGCCGTCCGCCGCGAAGACGAACTTGTCGCCGAGCGCGGCCTTCTCGGCGGCGGTCTTCGGCAGCGGCGCCTTCCAGAGCAGGCGGCCGGCCTTGGCCAGCTTCGCGACCTCCATGCCGAGCACGATCGAAGGGATGCCGTAATGGTCGGCGACCCGCTCCATCGCGCTCGCGGAGCGCGGCAGCCTGCCTTCGAGCATCGGGGGCGAGAGCGCCTCGGTCAGGGTGTAGACGAAACAGATGTCGGTCCCGGGATTGGCCTGCCAGGTCTGGCGCACGATGCCTTCCATGCAGCGGATGATGCGCCGCGGGTCGGCGCCGCCGTCGTTGACGGCGAACTCGACGAAGAGGAGGTCCGGGCCCTTGGACAGCACGTCCTGCCGGACGCGGAAGACGCCGAGGTCCGAGCCGGTGCCGCCGATGGCGGCGTTGATCTCGGCGAAGCTCGCCTGCGGGTAAGCCCGCTTGAAGTGGGCCAGGGTCTGCACGCGCCAGCCGTTCTGCGCGGTGATGGAGCCGCCGAGGTAGGCGACCTTCAGCTCCGCGCCGGTCGTCTGGGCCTTGCGGAAGAAGTTCGGCAGGCCGCCGCGGGCGCGGACTTCCTGGGCCGCGGCCAAGGGGAATTCCTGGTCGGCGGCGCGGCCGAGCACGGCGGCGCACAGCGCCAGGGCGGAGAGGAGCAGTCTCATGGGGATAAGGGATTAGACGGGCAGCGCCCCCAGGAGTTCCAGCCAATTGGCGGGCCGGCCGGGAAAAACGAAAGTCCGCCTTCCTTCCGGGACGGAGTCCCCTAAGTTCGAAGCATGGACAACGTCACGCACGCCGCCCTCGGCATCGCCGCGGGCATCGCCGTCCGCCGCGCGGGAGCCTCGCTGCCCGCCGCCGCCCTGGCCGGGCTGCTCGCCGGCGAAGGCCCCGACCTCGACGTCTTCATCCGCTCCGCCGGCGACCCGCTCGTCTCCTTCCGCTGGCACCGGCACTTCACGCACAGCTTCGCGTTCGCGCCCGTCTGGGCCGTGCTCGCGGCCCTGCTCTCGGCCTGGTGCTTCCGCCGACGGCCCGACGTCCATTGGCGCGACCTGCTGCTGCCGGGCCTGGCCGGCGCCCTCTCGCACGTCCTCTGCGACGCGTGCACGAGCTACGGCACGATGCTGCTCTGGCCTTTCGACCACGGACGCTACGCCTGGGACTGCCTGCCGATCATCGACCTGGTCGCCACCCTGCCCGTCCTCGTCCTGGCGATCCTCGCCTGGAAGCGGGGGGCGCCGCGGCTGGCGGCCTACGGGCTCCTCTGGTTCACGGCGTACGCGCTCCTCGGGGTCTGGCAGCACGCGCGCGCCGAGACGGCCCTGCGCCGGTGGTTCGAGACGGAACGCGCCGACCGCCGCGTCGAACGGGTGGCGGTGAAGCCGACCGCGCTCAACCTCGTCGTGTGGCGCTGCGTCTGGCTCGAGGCCGGGCGCTGGCACACGGCCGCCGTGCGGGTCATGCCGTTCACGGCGCCGCAGGTGATCGTCGGCGAGACGCGCGCGGCGCTCACGCCGACGAGCCCCGGCCTGCCGGCGGCCGGTTCGCCCGGCGCCGCCTTCATCGCCGACTTCTCCCGTTTCACCCAAGGCTGGAACAGCTTCACCGCCGACGGCCCCGCGGTGCTGGTCGGCGACATCCGCTTCGGCATGCTGCCCACGAGCGCGCGCCCGCTCTGGTCCGTCCGCTGCGAGCCCGGCGCGCCGACCACCGTCGTCATGGACCGCTCCCTGCGCGACGGCGACTGGGGCCGCTTCGGCCGGATGATCGCCGGCACCCATCCTGACTTCGTCACCCTCCGATGAGACTCCTCCCCGCCCTCCTCCTCGCCGCGACCGCCGGCGCCGCCGAACCCGCGCTCCGGCCCGTGCTCGACGAATCCTTCGACGGCGACGTGCTCGACCCGAAGGTCTGGACGATCGAGACCGGCCGGCGGCGCGATTCGCTCAACTCGCCGAAGGCCGTCGACCTGAAGGACGGCGTGCTGCGGATCACGACCTGGACCGACGCCGACGGGACGACCTACTGCGGCTTCGTCACGACGCGCAAGAAGCTGACGGTGACCCAAGGCCGCCTCGAGGCCCGCTGCCGCTTCTCCGTCCAGCCCGGCACGCAGATCGCCTTCTGGTCGCAGTCGCCGACCTACGGCCGCTCGGGCGCCGCCGCCGGCGCGGCGACCGACGGCGTGGAGATCGACATCCTCGAGACGACCGGCCTGAAGAAAGGCGGCTACCAGTCCGTCCTGCACTGGGGTCCGTACAAGCACGCGACGGAGAAGAAGGCCAGCTCGGTCCAGCATCCCGCGCCCGTCGGGGGCGAGTGGCACGATTACGGCGTCGAATGGGACGACGCCGGCTACCGCTTCAGCTTCGACGGCAAGGTCGTCTGGACCGACGCGAAGTGCCCCGGCTCGAAGGCCCCGCAGTTCCTGCTGCTCACCAGCGAATCCAACCTCAAGGGCTGGAACGGCGAGCGGCCCAAGGAAGGCTACGGCCTGAAGGACGCCTCGCGGAACACCTTCGAGGTCGACCGCGTGCGCGCGTGGACGCGGTGAGGCCGGCGTAAGAATAGGCTTCCCTGCCGAGGTCCCCTCGGGAAATCTGCCGCATGCCCGCCCGACCCGTCCTCACCGCGCTGCGCCACGCCGCGACCTGGACTTCGCTGGGCCTGCTCTGGCTCGTGAGCCGGCTGCCGTGGGGCGTCCAGCGCCTCCTCGCCGACGCCTTCGGGGCCTTCGCCTTCCACGTCGTGCGGCTCCGCCGCCACGTGACGATGGTCAACCTCCGCGTCTGCTTCCCGGAACTCACGGAAGCCGCCCGCCGAGCGCTGGGGCGGCGGCATTACCAGGCGCTGGCCTTCGGCATCCTCGAGGTCGCGCGCTGCTGGTGGCGGCCGACCGGCGACCTCCCGCCGGCGCGCATCACGGGCGTCGAGGCGCTCGAGCGCGCCCGCGCCTCCGGCCGGGGCGTGCTGCTGGTCTCCGGACACTTCACCACGCTCGAGATCGCCGGGCGCATGCTCTCCCTGCGCACGCCGCTCTGCTGCCTCTACCGCGACCCGAACAATCCCGTGCTGGCCGAGCTGCTGCGCAAGCACCGCACGGCCTGGGCCAGCCGCGCCATCGAGATGCGCGACATGACCGGGCTGCTGCGCGCGCTCCGCGACGGCGAGGCGGTCTGGTACGCGCCCGACCAGGGCAAGTGGACCCCGCAGTCGGCGGTCCTGCCCTTCTTCGGCCGGCCCGCCATCACGAACCTGTCGACCCCGCGGCTGGCGAAGATGTCGGGCGCCGCGGTCTTCACCTTCTTCCCGCGCCGCGCCCCGGACGGCAGCTACGAGCTCACGGTCGGCCCGGAGCTCGCCGGGATCCCTTCCGCCGACCCGGAGGCCGACACCGCGCGACTGACGGCCCTGCTGGAGGACGCGATCCGCGCGGCGCCCGAGCAGTACCTCTGGGTCCACCGCCGCTTCAAGGGCTTCAACGGGAATCCGGTCAGCCCTTACTGAGCGAGCACGCGGCGGAACTGCGCGAGCAAGGCCGCGAGGTGCGCCTCCTTGCCGTAACGGGCGAGCGCGGACTCCCGGCCCTTGCGCGCCTGCGCGCGGCGGACGGATACGTCGGACAGGAGCCGGACGAGCGCGGCGGCCATCGCCGCGTGGTCGCCCGGGGGCACGGCCACGCCGGCGCCGTCGCCGACGACTTCCGCCAACCCGCCGACCGCGAACGCGACGACCGGGACCTCGCAGGCCATGGCCTCGATCGCGGCCAGACCGAACGGCTCCTCGCGCGAAGGCACGACCACCGCGGAAGCATGCGGCAGCAGGCGCGCGACGTCCTCGCGTTGCCCGAGCAGGCGGACGCCTTCGAGAGGGAGCCCGGGCGTGAGTTCGCCGCCGCCGATGACGGCGAGCACCGCGTCCGGCCGCGTCCGTCGCAGTTCGGCGAAGGCGCGCACGGCGAGATCCTGCCCTTTGCGGGCCGAGATCAGGCCGACGACGGCGAGCACCGGCACGCCGGGCGCGACGCCGGCCGCGGCGCGCAGGACGTCGGGTTCGGCGGCGTCGGCGGGACGGAACTCGGCGGCGTCGACGAAGTTGGGCAGGGTGACGATCTCCGTGCGCCAGTTCCAGGGCAGCAGGCGATGACGGCGGGCGACGTCCGCGGAGACGGCGAGCAGCAGGTCATGGAAGCCGGTGTGGAGCTGCGGATGGTTCGCGTGCAGGTGCGCGACGCTCGGGAGGCCGTGCCGTTGGCGCAGCAGGGCGGCGAAGTTGCCGGAGCGCGTCAGGTGCGAATGGATCAGGCCGACGCCGTGCCGCCGGCACCAGGCGGCCACGCGGTCGCATTCGTCGAACGGCCAGCGCGCGAAGTCGGTGCGCAGCACGGGGACGTCGGCCGGCAGGTCGCGGCCGACCCAGGAATCCTCCTCGCACGCCAGCGCGACGTCGTGGCCGGCGGCGCGGAGCAGCCGCAGGATCCGGCGGGCGTAGACGACCGCGCCGTTCACGCCGCGGTTGGAGGAGGCCACGAGGATGCGCATGGCTCAGCGTAGCTCGAAACGGTAGCTGGCGACGGCCTCCGACTCGACGGGGGCGCGGGCGCGGGTGGCCGGCTCGAAGGTCGAGGCGCGGGCGGCCGCCAGCGCGGCCTCGTCGAGCAGGCGGCTGCCCGAACTGGCGGTGAGCTCGACCGCGCGCACGCCGCCGTCGGCGGCGAGCAGGATACGGACGCTCACGACGCCGGCGACGCCGGCGCGGCGCGCTCGTTCGGGATAGGCGGGCTCCTGCCGCGTGCGGAAGGCGGGCGGGACGAAGACTTCCGCGACCGGCGCGGGCGCGGCGGCGGCCACGCCGCGGGGCTCGGCCGCCACGGCCGGGGCGACGACGGCCGGCGAAGCGGCCGCCAGGGTGGGCGCGGGCGCGGGCGCGACGGCCGGCGCAGGGACGAAGGCGGGCGTCACCGGCAAGGTCAGGCCCGCGCCGAGGGCGGAGCCCTCCTTGGCTTCGCCGGGCAGCGCGACCGGTTCGGGCAACAGCGTCACGAGGATGTGGCCGCCTTCCGCGGTCGGTTCCCCCGCGCCGCGCGCGCCGCCGATCCAGACCGCGCCGAGGGCCATCGCGTGGACGCAGGCCACCGCGGTCCAGATCAGACGATGGCGGCGGCGGTCAGGCACGCGGGGAGGGTCGGAGCGACAGCGAGTTCAGTCAAGAACGGGGCGTGTCATTTCGTCAGGTCGGGCGGCACCATCCACAGCAGGCTCCACGCGCCGAAGGGCCGCGCCCGGTCCGGCTTGCTCCGGCGTTCCAACGCCATCAGCCCGGCCTTGCGGAAGCGGATCGCTTCGCCGCCGTCGGCCAGGCCGAGCAGGAGCGCGGCCAGCTCCGCGAGGTGCGGATTATGGCCGACGAGCAGGCGGCTGCGCCGGGCCTTGGCGACCACGGCCGCCGTCTTGCGCGGATCGGCCTCCGGCTCGAGGCCGGCGAAGACCTTCAGCGGCAGGTCGGAGCGGGTCGCCAGGCGGAGCAGCTGGGCGGTGCGGACCGCCCGCACCAAGGGGCTGTGCTCGATGGCCTCGACCTCCGCCAGCGGCGCGATACCCGCGCCCTGGGCGAGCAAGGCGACCTGCCGTTGGCCGTGGGCCGTGAGGTCGCGCGAGGCGTCGGGCGTCCCGGGGACGGCTTCGGCGTGGCGGAGCAGGAAGAGGCGCATGCCGCCAAGGTGACGACCGGCGGAGCCGACGCAAATCGGACTTGCTCCGCTCCGCCGTCCGTCAACCAATCGCCCGTGCGCATCGTCGCGACCGCCCTCCTCCTCTGCGCCGCGCTCACGGCGGGGACGGCCGCCCCGACGCGCTATTCGACCCAAGGCATGCGGGTGGACGGCACGATCTGCGTCGACGCCGCGACCGGGGCCGTCCTCGCGGAGACCACGGCCGACTTCCCGGGCAGCCCCGCCAGCGTGACCAAGCTGATGACCCTCCTGCTGGTCCTCGAGGACGTCCGCGCCGGCCGGACGACCTTGCCCGGCCGCGTCGGCGTGACCAAGGAAGCGGCCGGCACCGGCGGGTCCCAGATCTGGCTGGCCGTAGGCGAGACTTTCTCGGTGGAAGAGATGCTCTACGCCCTGATGCTGAAATCGGCCAACGACGTCGCGGTGGCGCTGGCCGTCGACCGAGCGGGCAGCACGGCGGCCTTCGTCGCCCGCATGAACCGCCGGGCCGCCGAACTCGGCATGACCCGCACCCGCTTCGTCACCCCGAACGGCCTCACCTACGGCCGAGGCCCCCACGACACCACGACGGCCCGCGACCTCGCCAAGCTCTCCGTCGTGCTCTGCGGCATGCCCGAAGCCCTGCGCTTCACCTCGGCCAAGCGCTATCTCCTCCGGCGCCCGCTCAAGCCGATGGAGGTCCTGAACCATAACCACCTGCTGGATTCCTTCCCGGGCTGCGACGGGCTGAAGACCGGCTGGACCGAGGCCGCCGACGCCTCGATCGTGACGACCGCCAAGGTCGGCGAGCATCGGGTCATCGCGGTCGTCCTCGGCTGCCAGAGCCCCCTAGGCGCCAAGGCCGAACAACGGCTCCGCGACCAGCTGGCCGCCGACCTCATGAAGGCGGGCCTGGCCAAACTCCAAGCCCAGCCCCGCCCCCCTGCCGTCCGGCCCGCCCCGAAAAAACCCGTGAAGCCCAAGGAAGAGCCCGGTTTCTGGGAGTGGCTAGGGGATTTGTTTGGCTTCTAACCCCCGGTCGGGAGGGGGTGGAAAGAGATAGTGAACATTTGTTCATTTTGCTTGCCTCGCTCGCTGCGCCCGGCAATTTCCATTCCGCATACCCAACGTCATGTCCGCCAAATCCGAACCCACCGCGAAGGAAAAATCTGCCAACCAGGCAGCCGAGAAGAAGACCCTCGATCTGGCTCTCTCCGCCATCAACAAGCAGTATGGCGACGGCACCCTGATGCGCATGGGGGACGCGACGAAGATGCAGATCTCGACCGTCTCCACCGGCTCGGTGGCCATCGACCTCGCCTTGGGCGTCGGCGGCCTCCCCCGCGGCCGCATCGTCGAGATCTTCGGCCCGGAATCCTCCGGTAAGACGACCCTCTGTCTCTCCATCATCGCCGAGATCCAGCGCCAGGGCGGCAACGCCGTGTTCGTGGACGTCGAGCACGCCCTCGACCCCCGCTACGCCAAGGTCGTCGGCGTCGACCTCGACAACCTCCTCGTCTCCCAGCCCGAATCGGGCGAAGACGCCCTCAACATCGCCGAGACCCTCATCCGCTCCGGCGCGGTCGACGTCATCGTCATCGACTCCGTCGCCGCCCTCGTCTCCAAGCAGGAGCTCGACGGCCAGATGGGCGACTCCACCGTCGGCGTCCAGGCCCGCATGATGAGCCAAGCCATGCGCCGCCTCACGGCCGCCATCAGCCGCACGAACTGCGTGGTGATCTTCACCAACCAGATCCGCGAGAAGATCGGCGTGATGTTCGGCAGCCCCGAGACCACCCCCGGCGGTCGCGCCCTGAAGTTCTTCTCCTCCGTCCGCGTCGACATCCGCCGCATCGGCCAGATCAAGGAGCCTTCCGGCAAGGTCATCGGCAACCGCACCAAGGTGAAGGTCGTGAAGAACAAGGTGGCTCCTCCCTTCACGGAGTGCGAGTTCGACATCATGTATAACGAAGGCATCTCCCGCTCCGGCTCCGTCCTCGACCTCGGCATCGAACACAAGATCCTCGAGAAGAAGGGCGCCTGGATCGCCTACAACGGCCAGCTCATCGGCCAAGGCCGCGAAGCCGCCAAGGATTACCTGCTCAAGAACCCGAAGGTCCTCGAAGAGATCCAGAAGACCATCATGGAGAAGGTCCAGGTCGTCGGCGGCATGACCCTCGGCGTCGGCGTCGCGGATAACGTCACGGCCGAATAACCCCTCGTTGTTGGCTAGCCATAGCCCGGGCCGCACGAAAGTGCGGCCCGTTTCATTGGCGGGGTCCGCTCAGCGCACCGCTTCGACCTTGAGGACCGAGTCGACGGGCTTGACCGCGGCCTGCACTGCGGCGGCCAGCCGGTCGAACTCGACCTGCGAGCTCTTCACGACGGCTTCCATGTCCGCCTTGGCTTCCTTGCTGCGGAAGAGGGTCTTGATCTGCTTGGTCTCGTAGGCCTGCTTCTCGGCCACGGCCTTCCAGATCCTGGCGAACGCCGGCGAGGTGGGGTTCTGCGGGAACTCGGCCGCGAGGTTCACGCCCTTGGCGAGCTCGGCGGCGGTGAAGATCTTCGAGGCTTCGCCCCAGGTGACCTTGACCTGCGCGGTCTTGGCCCCGGCGACCCGCAAGGTCAGCCGGTTGAGCTTCCGCTGGAAATCGGCCAGCGCGACGCCCGCGGCGAGGGTGCCGTCCTTGGTGACGTCGCCCGGCTCGAACGAAGCCGGCAGGCGGAAGCTGCGCAGCGAGACCACCCCGTCCTCGGCCTTGATGATGCGCTGGCCGTAACGGGCGTCGGCCTTGCCGGTCGCGAGGTCGACGTCGATCTGGCCGACGTCGCCGCGCAGGCCGAGGCCTTCGAGGAAGGCGGTGGCCATCACGACGTGGCCCGCCCAGCCCGGGTGCACGCCGTCGGCGCCCTCGAGCCTGAAGCCTTCTCCATACTTGCCGCGCGCCTGGTGGCCCTTCACGAGCATGGGCCAGTAGACGTCGGCGAACGCGACCTGCTCGGCCTGCGCGACCTCGATGCCGATGTTCCGGAAGTTGAGCAGGGCGAGGTTGAGCTCCTGCCAGGTTCCCTTGGCGGTCTTCACCCACGGCGGGACGGAATGGATGGTGCCCGCCGACCCGAGCACGACGCGCACGCCGGCTTCCTTGAACTTGCGCACGACGGCGGTCTGGTTCGCGCGGTAGGTCGCGGCGATGGCGTCGTCCTGCGGCACGTAACGGAAGTCGTTCATGCCGTAGCAGGTGGTCGCGATGGTCGGCTGGAAACGCAGGACGTCGTTGTCCATGCGCTTGAGGAAACCGCCCGCCTGCTCGCCGCTCCAACCGTACTGGCGGACGGTGACGTGCAGGTCGGAACGCGCGGCGACGAGGTAGGCCTCCATCAGGAGGCTGTACATCTTCTGCTCGGTGATGGAGTCCCCGCAGATCGCGAGCCGGTCGCCCTTCTGCAGGAGGAGGGCCGGCGTCCGGGGGGCGAGGTGGCCGACATATTCGGCCGGGACGATCTCCGGACGAGGCTGGGTCTGCTGGCAGCCGACCAGACCGAGACAGAGGAGCAGGAGCGCGCTGGGGTGTCGCATGGGTCCGTTCTACGCATCCCCGGGCGCGAATCTACCCTCTTCTCTCGCCCGCTTGCTTTCCGGCGGGATTTTCCGCATATTGAACGTCCCCTGCGGTGTTCGACACCCGCGGCAGCCTCCCTTCCCTACGAACATAATATACGGGAGGTGCGACCCGACCGGCCTCGTCCGAGCCGTGGCAACGTACCGCCCACCTAAATCCAGGAACAAGTGGAGCTCCAATCGGAATCGGCACAGGCGGGGGACCTTTTTGAGAGACAGATTTGAGATAGCGGATGGAAGATGAGCGATGGGTGGGGATGCGATGACATCGCATCCAGCTGACCCGAGGCATGGTCGGGGCCACGTCATGCCCTCCCCTCTGAAAAGGGCGCGGAGTAGGCACGCCGCTACCCTGCGTTCACGTATTGGCCTGACCGCCAACCGCTAACCGCCAACCGCTTCAACCCGACCTCAGGATAGCTTCAAAGCCCCGCCTTCGCAGAGGGACGGGTTGCCGAACGTCTTCATCGGATGGCCGAAGCCCTGGGCGATCGCCATGAGCAGGCGGTTGTGCGGCTCCTTCTTGAACTTGAGGGCGCGGCCGGTCTTGAAACCGAGGCCGCCGCCGATGAGCACCCACGGGATGTCCTCGTGCGTGTGGCTGTTGCCTTTGCCGAGCTCGTTCGTCCAGACGATGGTGGTGTGGTCGAGCATGTTGCCCGTGCCGTCCGGCTCGGGCGTCTCCTGCAGGCGCTTCGCGAGGAAGGCGATCTGCTCGGCGAACCAGGTGTTGATCTTGGTGAGCTTCTCGACCGAGCCGGTGTTGAGGTCGGGGTCGTGCGAGAGCGAGTGGTGGCTCTCGTCGATGCCGATCCACTTCATGCGGGCGCCGCCGACGGAATTGGTGAACTGGAAGGTCGAGACGCGGGCCAGGTCGTTCCGGAAGGCGCTGATGAGGAGCTCGGTCTGCAGGCGCGTGATCTGCGGGATGCTGTCGTTGTCGAGCGGCACGCCGGGCTCCGGCGGGTGCGGCACCTTGACGGCCGCCTGGGACTGGCTCTCCTTGAGCCCGCGCTCGAGCTCGCGCAGGGCGGTCGCATGCTGGTCCAGCAAGGCGCGGTCGCCCTTGTCCACGGCGCCGGCGACCTTGGCGATGTCGTCCTTCAGGCCGTCCAGGACGGAGCCGAGGTTCTCGCCTTCCTTCATCGAGCCGTAGAGCTTGTCGAAGAGTTCGTAAGGGCTGGAGACCGGGGCGACCGGCTGGTTGGGGCCGGCGTAGCTCCAACGCGTCCAAGGGTCGGCGCGGTTGCCGACGGCGACGCCGATCTCGAGCGACCCGAAGCGGGTCTTGGTCTGCGGGTTCGCCTGCAGGTAGGTGCGCAGCACCTGGTCGACCGAAGGACCGCTGGCCCAGCCGGCGGGCGCGCCGCCGCCGCCCATGATGTTGCCCGGGAAGAGCTCGATGCCCGTGAGCAGGCAGCTCATGCCGCGCATGTGGGAATCGCCGTCGCCGCGGACGCGGTTGTTCACGCCCTTGAGCGTGAGCATGCGGTCCTTGAAGGGCTCGAACGGCTTGAGGATGGGCTTGAGCGTGAACTTCGTGCCCTCCTCGTCGGGCCAGAAGGCCGGCGGGACGACGCCGTTGGGCGAGAAGACGAAGATGACGCGCTGGCGGCGGCCGGGGGCGGGCTCGGCGGCGCCGAGCGTGGCGAGGCCGCCGAGGAGCGGCAGCGCGGCGGCCGACAGGCCGAGGCGACGGAGGAATGCGCGACGATGTTGGAGGGTCATGGGCTTAGCGGGCGGAAGGGGCGGCGGGGGCGGCGGGAGCGGCGACGGTCGGCCGCAGGGCGGCGACGACGGCGACCTCGACGGCGAGGTTGCGGACGTGGAAGCCGTCGGCGCGGAACTTCTCGGTCAGACGGCCGACGAGCTCCGGCGAGTAGGCGGCCGGCGGCTGCTTCACGAGCGAGTGGAAGAGGTTGCGCACGAAGCCGGCCTGGCCGGCCGGGCTGTCCGCGGCGTGGACGGCGACGTCGCGGGCGCCGGTCAGCTTGAGCACGCTGCCGTCGGCGGCGACGTAGTCGGAGACGGGATCGACGGGCTTCTGGTTGTCGGTGGCGCGCACGCGCCCGACGGCGTCGAAGCGTTCGAAGCTGAAGCCGAGCGGATTGATCGTGACGTGGCACGACATGCAGGCCGGCTTCGAGGTGAGCTCGGTGACCTTCTCCCGCATGGTGAAGGAGGGGTCGAACTTGTCGTCCATGAAGGCGATGGCCATGGGCGGCGGCTTGAGCATGCGGCCCAGGATGTTGCGCGTGACGAAGACGCCGCGGTGGATCGGCGAGGTGGACTTCGTGTAAGAGAAGGTCGCGAGGAGGTAGGGGTGCGTCAGCACGCCGGCGCGCTGGTCGGCGTCCATCCGGACCGGCTGGAAGCCGTCGCCCGGGGCGATCTTCTGGCCGTAGAACTTCGCGAGGCGCTGGTTCATCAGGATGGTGTCGCCGAGCAGGAGCTGGCGGTAGTCGGACTTCTCGGACCAGACGACGCTCTCGGCGAAGAGGTCGAGCGAGGTGCGCAGGTCCATGACGACGCCCTGGTCGAAACCGGGGTATTCCTTCTGGTCCTTGGCGATCTCGGCGCCTTCCTCGACGTGCAGCCAGTCGTGCAGGAAGTCGCGCAACTTGGCCTTGGCGCGCGGATCCTTCATCATGCGCTGGGCGTGCTGGCGGACCTGGGCTTCGGTCTTGAGCTGGCCGGCGGCGGCGGCCTTCAGCAACGGCGCGTCGGGGACGGAATCCCAGAGCGCGAGGGCCAGGCGCGAGGCGACGGCGTAGTCGTCCTGCGGGCCGACGCCGGGATACAGGAAGGCCGGGTTCGAAAGGGTGAAGATGAAGGCGCGCTTGGCGGCGACTTCCGGGGCGACGTCGCCCGCGTAGATCGCGGCGAGGTCGGCCCTCTGCTCGTCGCTGAGCGGGCGGCGGTAGGCGAGCTGCGCGAAGCGCAACGAGAAGGCCTTGAGCTTCTCGGCGCGGTCCGGGGCGTCGGCCTTGGTGCCGGCGAGGCCGAAGACGGCCGGGCCGACCATCGCGGAGACCTGCAAGGCGCCCTTGGCGACGGCCTCGGTCCACTCCCGCGAGACGGAAGAGCCGCGTTCGTAGCCGATGCTGCCGTCGTCCGGCGGCAGCGGCACGGAGACGACGTGGACGTGGGAGGACCAGGCCGGCGAAAGGTTCGCGCGCGGGACGACGGTCCAGTCGCCGCCGGGCGGACGCCACTCGAGCCTCAGGCCCGCGGTCTTGTCCTTGTACTTGAAGAACTCGATCTTGACGGGGTAGCTGCGCCCGCCGAGCAGGAAGACCGACGCCTGCGCCGAGCGCGACATGCCGGAGCTCACCCAGAGGTCGATGAGCGCGTTCTTCTCGTTGCCGCCCTCGGGCGGGTTGACGTAGAGACGGACGCCGTTGGGCGAAGTGACGCGGAACTCGTACTCGCCGGTGTCGGGCGCCAGCACCGAGCCGGTCCAGTTGATGCTGAACTGCGCGGCGTACGTGCCCTTCTCGGGCGCGCCGGCGCCGAAGTCGAAGTCGATGACCGGGTCGACCTGCTTCTTGAACGTCGTCTCGGGCCGGTTGCGGTCCGGCATCTTGGGGTCACGCTCGGGCCGCTCGCGGTAGGTGCCGGCGAGGCCGCCCGACTCGGTCGTCCCGACGGCGCCGCGGAGCGAACCGAGCAGGTCGGCGATGCTTTCGCGGTACTGACGGACGGTGAGGTGGGCCAGCTCGATGCGGGGCGGATGATTCCGGGCGCGGGCCTCGGCGGAATAGAAGGCCTGGTGGATGTACTCGGCGGAGGCGGTGGCGTCGGCCATCGACAGGGTGCCGGGATCGTCCTCGGGCATCTCGCGGGCGATGTACTTGGCCAGGGACGCGACCGACTTCTCGCCGACGAGGGGTTCGTCGGACTTGCCGGCGACGCCTTCTCCCGCCGGGCCGTGGCAGCTCATGCAGTCCTGGCGGTAGACGGCTTCGCCCGACCGGGGGGCGGCGAGGTGCTTCTTGTGATAACGCTGGCCTTGGCGGCCGGCGAAGGCGAGGGCGGCCACGCCGACGAGGGCGAGCCCTACCTTGATGGACCGGGAAATGGGCATGGGGTTTCCGACCGCCTAGGACAGCCGATAGTTCCGCTAAATCAAGCCCGCCTCGCCGAAACTGAACCACCCTTTGCCCCCCGGATCGGCCTCCGGCCGGCCCACCACCACGTGGTCCAGCAGTTCGACCCCGACGACCCTCCCCGCCTCGGCGAGCTGCCGGGTCACCGCCCGGTCCGCCGGGCTCGGCGTCGGGTCGCCGCTCGGATGATTATGGGCGACGATGGCGGCCGCGGCCGCGTGCTTGAGGGCGTACCGGAAGACCTCGCGCGGATGCAGCAGCGCGCTGGTCGCGGTGCCGGAACTGACCTCGTGCAGGGCGAGCAGGCGGTTCCGGCGGTTGAGGCAGAGCACCCAGCATTTCTCGACGGCGAGCCCGGCCGCGAACGGCTCGAGCCGCGCCCAGACCTTGGCCGGGGCGTCGAGCTTCTCACCGGGATCCTGCGCGCGCTCGCGGATGCGCCGGGCGAGCTCCATCGCCGCCGCGAGTTCGGCCGCCTTGGCGGGGCCGAGGCCGTGGACGCGGCCGAAGTCATGCGTGTCCCACGTCGCGAGGGCGGCGAGCGTGCCGGACTCGGCGAGCAGGGCCGCCGCGACGACCGGCGCCGGGGCGCCCTTGGTGCCGGCGCCGATCAGGAGCTCGAGGAGCTCGGCGTCGAGCAGGGCGCGCGGGCCGAGGCGGACGAGGCGTTCGCGCGGACGGTCTTCCGGAGGTTGCATCCTCCGATGACCGACGCTTCCGCGGCCGGGCTCAACCTAGGTTATGCCTCAGCGGAATCCTTCAGGCGACGGCGACGCCCTGGCCGTCCAGGAAGGTGGCGCGGCCGGTCTTGATGTCGTACATCGCGCCGACGAGGACGATCTTCCCGGCGGCCTCCAGCTCGCGCAGGGTGCGGCTCGCGGCGCGGATCCCGGCGATGGTCCGGACGACGTTGCGCTTGGCCACGTCGTCGACGAACGCCATCTTGGTCTCCGGCGTCACCCAGTCGCCGTGCGGCTTGGTGCCCGGCACGATGGCCTTCTGGATCTCGCTGACGAGCGCGTCGAGGTGCTCGCAGCCCGTGGCCTTCGACGCGGTGGTGCCGCTCTCGAAGAGGTCCACCGAGGCCTTGACCGCCCCGCAGCCGGTGTGGCCCATCACGAGCACCAGCCGGGCGCCGGCCACGGCGCAGGCGTACTCCATGCTGCCGAGGACCTTCTCCTTGGCCACGTTGCCCGCGATGCGCGCGACGAACGCGTCGCCCACGCCGAGGTCGAAGATGAGCTCCACCGGGCTGCGCGAGTCGATGCAGCTGAGCACCACGGCCATCGGGTACTGGGCGGCGGCGGTCGCGTCGACCTGCCGGGCGAGGTCGCGGGTGAGGCGGCGCCCGGTGACGAACCGCTCGTTGCCGTCCTTGAGGAACTGGAGCACGCGCTGCGGGGTCAGCTGCGCCTGCACCTCGCGGGTGGTCACGTCGACGTACTGGATCTCGTCCTGCATCACGTAACGGTCCTTGAAGCCGACGAGGCTGACCTTGAGGTTGCGGGCGACCGCGGTCTGACGGCGGAAGTCCTCGATCAGGTCGAGGATGTCCGGGTCGATGTAGTCGGTGTTGCGCGCGTCCAGCACGACGTGGCCGTCCGCCGGGACGGAGTCGAACGCCTGCTCGAGCGCCGCCCGGTTGAGGAAGCTCACCTGGTTCGCGAACTCGATCCGGAGCACGTCGCCGCTCACGTGGCGCTCCATGAAGCGGAGCAGGGGGCGGCGGTAGTTGCTGTGCAGGATGAAGGCGAGGCCGGTGACGAGGCCGATGAGCACGCCGACCAGGAGGTCCGTGAAGACGATGGCGAGGACCGTGACGGCGAAGGGGACGAACTGGCTGCGGCCCTCGTTCCACATCTGGCGGAAGAGCGCGGGGCTGGCCAGCTTCAGGCCGGTGACGATCAGGACCGCGGCCAGGGAGGCCAGCGGGATCTCGTTCAGCCAGCGCGGCGCGAGGAGCACCAGGAGGCACAGCAGCGCGCCATGGAAGAAGGCCGACAGGCGCGAGATCGCGCCCGCGTTGATGTTGACCGAGCTGCGGACGATGACCGAGGTGACCGGCAGGCCGCCGAGGAGGCCCGACACGATGTTGCCGGCGCCCTGCGCCATGAGCTCGCGGTTCGGCGGGCTAACGCGCTTGCGCGGATCCAGCTTGTCCACGGCCTCGAGGTACAGCAGCGTCTCGAGCGAGGCCACGACGGCGATCGTGACGGCGGCCAGGATGATGGCGGGGTTGCCGAAGGCCTTGAGGTCGGGGCTCGGCAGGGCGCGCAGGAAGTCGCCGATCCCGGCCACCGTCGGAAGCTGGACGAGATGCGCCGGGCCGATCGCCCAGGAGCTGCCGGTCGCCTTGAACACCAGGTTCGCGGCCACGCCGAGCAGCACCACGACCAACGGGGCCGGGATGAGCGACTTCTTGAGCCGGCTGCGGTCCCAGGCGAGCAGGACCCCCAGCGACACCAGGCCGACCATCATCGCGCCAGGATCCAGGTCGAACAAGGACGAGAACAGCTCGGAGAGGGTGTTCCGGCCGTCGACCTGCAGGAAGCCCATGTCACCCTCCGGGTCGGCGTCGTGTCCGACCGCGTGCGGGATCTGCTTGAGGACCAGGATCAGGCCGATCGCGGCGAGCAGGCCTTTGATGACGCTCGACGGGAAGAAGGCCGCGATGAAGCCCGCGCGCAGCGCCCCGAGCAGGACCTGGATCGCCCCCGCGAGGATCACCGCCACGAGGAAGGCCTCATAGGAGCCGAGCACCGCGACCTGCGCCAGCACCACCGCGACCAGACCCGCCGCCGGGCCGCTCACGCTGGTATGCGAGCCGCTCAGCCAGGAGACGAGGAGGCCGCCCACGACGCCGCTGACGATGCCCGCCACCATCGGGGCGCCCGAAGCCAGGGCGATGCCGAGGCAGAGCGGCAACGCGACGAGGAAGACGACGAGACCGGCGGCGAGGTCCTTCATCAGGCCGCCCCGGAGCGGGGCGGGGGTCGGCGAAGCGGAGGCGGGAGATTCGGACATAGGGGTATGGGCGGCATTGATAAAGTACGATGCACAGGGTTCAAGCCAGTCCGCATCGCCGGCGGCCGGTTAATTTGTTGCTGAGTTCCGGCGACAAATCGGCGTGTGTCCGGCATCCCCCCGATGCGCTCCGAACTGCTCCCCGTCGCCCTGCTGACCGTCGGCATGCTCAGCCTTTCGAACCTCTTCATGACCTTCGCCTGGTACGGGCACCTGCGCACCATGCAGCAGAGCCCGTGGTGGGCCGCGGCCTTGGCCAGCTGGGGCATCGCCCTGGGGGAGTACCTGATCATGGTCCCGGCCAACCGGCTGGGCTACGCGGGCGGGCTCTCGGGCGCCCAGCTGAAGATCATGCAGGAATGCGTCACGCTCGCGATCTTCGTGCCGTTCATGCTCCTTTTCCTGGGCGAAAAGTGGAAATGGGACTATTTGTGGGCGTTTTGCTGCCTCCTGGGGGCGGTTTTCTTCATCTTCCGGCCGGACCGTGGTTGAAACTCGGCCCCCGCCGTGGTGTATTATCCATAACATGAAGACACCCCTGCTCGCCTGGCTCGCCGCCGCGTCGCTCGCGTTCGCCGCCACCACCAACGGGACCACCAACAAGAAGCCGAGCGGACCCACGCCGCCCGGAGGCAACAAGGCCGCCGCCACGGAGAAGGAGAAGACCGCCAAGAAGCCCGGGAAGACCGAGCCGACCGCGGCCGCCCCGGAAGCGCCGGCCGACCCCCTCTCGCTCGTCGCCCAGACGGTCGACGCCACCACGCAGATGGCCCTCGACGCCGCGAAGGCCGCGCAAGCCGAGGCCGACAAGCTCGCCGCGATCGGCTCGGGCAAGGCCGCCGCCGGCCCCTCGAACGCCAAGCTCGCCGAAGCGGCCGTCGTGACCGGCGCCGCCGTCGCCAAGGAACTCTCCAAGCCGAAGAAAGAAACCGACGAAGCCAAGCCTGAGCCGAAGGCGGAACCGAAGCCGGAGGCGAAGAAGCCCGAACCGAAGTCCGAGAAGAAGCCGGCGGGCGAGAAGCCGAAGAAAGCCGCCGGCGCCTGAACGCCCGCGTACCCGTCGCCTGCGAAGCCCCGGTCCTCGGGGCTTCTTGCTGCCTATCGCGGGAGGCTTGCAACTTCGCGGCGGACGCGATGTTTAATCAGCAACCCCATGCGCCCGCTCGCCCTGCTCTTCGTGGCCGCCCTGGCCGTCGCCGCCGAACCCGTCAAGGAGACCGCGCCGGCCGCCCCCGCGCCCGCCGCGCCCAAGCCGTTCTTCGACCCGGCCGCCCCCGCGCCCACCGTCGACCCGACGCAGCCCACGCCTGAGCCGTCGATCCCCGAACCGGAGAAAAAGAAGAAGCCGGTCGTCCCCGAGCGGAAGAAGAAGGACAAGAAGAAATAGGCCGAGGCGGGGCTAGAGCTAGGGACAGGGCTAGGAAGTATCCCCCTAAGCCGCAACCTGCCACCCGCAGTGATGACAAGCCCTAGCCCTGGCCCTATAAACTAATCCACCAGGATCTCGCGGGGGCTCGAACCGTTCTCCGGGCCGACGTAGCCCTTCTCTTCGAGGATGTCCATGATGCGGGCCGCCTTGTTGTAGCCGATGCTGAGCTTGCGCTGGAGCATCGAGACCGAGGCGCGGCGGGTCTGCTTGATGATGGCCCAGCTCTGGGCCACCAGCGGGTCTTCGCCCGACTCGCCGTCCTCGCCGTCCTCGCCGCCTTCGGCGCCGTCCTTGATGGCCTTGATGACGTCCTGGGCGAACTCCGGCTTGCCGTTCTTCTCGGCGAGGAACTCGACGATGGCGGCGACTTCCTGCTCGCCGACGAACGCGCCCTGCACGCGGTTGAGCGTGGCGCTGCCGGGCGGCACGAAGAGCATGTCGCCGTTGCCGATGAGGGTCTCGGCGCCGCCGCGGTCGAGGATGGTGCGGGAGTCGATCTGCGAGGTGACCTTGAAGCCGATGCGCGTGGGGAGGTTGGCCTTGATGAGGCCGGTGATGACGTCCGTCGACGGGCGCTGCGTGGCGAGCACGAGGTGGATGCCGGCGGCGCGGGCCAGCTGGGCGATGCGCGCGACGGAGGTCTCGATGTCCTGGGCGGCGACCATCATGAGGTCGGCCATCTCGTCGATGATGCAGACGATGTAGGGCAGCTTCTCGGCCGGGACGCGGACGCCGTCGTCGACGACCTCCTCGGCCGCGGCGGCCGCGGCCGCCTGCTCCTCGGGGCTCAGCGGGAGCTCCTCCTGCTTGGGCGCGCCGGCCTCCTTGGCGATCTTGGCGTTGAAGCCGGTGATGTTCTTCACGCCGCACTTGGCGAAGATCTTGTAGCGCAGCGACATCTCCGCGATGAGCCACTTCAGGGCGGCGGGCACGCGCTTGGGGTCGGTCTCGACCGGGATGAGCAGGTGCGGGAGGTTGTTGTAGATCTGCAGCTCGACCACCTTGGGGTCGACCATGATGAAGCGCAGGTCCTGCGGCGTGCAGCGGTAGAGGAGCGAGACGATGACCGAGTTGATGCAGACCGACTTGCCCTGGCCGGTCGCGCCGGCGATGAGCGCGTGCGGCATCTTGGCGAGGTCCTGGATGACCGGCTTGTTCGTGACGCTGTCCACGCCGAGCACGACGGGGAGCTCCATCTGCGCCTCGGCCCAGGCCTTGGACTCGATGATCTCGCGCAGGAGGACGGACTTGCGGCTCTTGTTCGGGATCTCGATGCCGACGGTGCCCTTGCCCGGCACGGGGGCCAGGATGCGCACGGCGACGGCCTCGAGGTTCATCGCGATGTTGTTCGAGAGGTTGGAGATCTTCTCCACGCGCACGCCCGGGGCGGGCTTGATCTCGTAGCGGGTGATCGACGGGCCCTGCTGGATGCCGACGTCGACGCCGTTGGCGGGGTCGACCGGCACGCAGTCGACCTTGAACTGCTTGAGGGTCTCGATGAGGTCGGCCGCGCGCTTGCGGAAGTCCTCCGGCTCGAGCTTCGAGTTCGCGGACGGCTCGTTGAGCATCCGGATCTCGGGGAAGACGTAGTCGCCGCGCTTCTTGACGACCTGGCTCGCGCGGGCCTTCTCGATCTTGTCGGGCTGGACGACGAGCACCTTGCCGGCGTTGGGGCCGAGCGGCTCGGGGGCCTTGCGCGGCGGCTTGGCTTCGGGGACTTCTTCCTCTCCCTCGTCTTCTTCCTCTTCCGTCTCGTCCTTCTTCGCCTTGGCCTTCTCGGGCTTGGGCGTCTCGGCGGGCGAGATGCTCACGTTGTCCGGCCGGACGAGGTCGGGGCCGGCGTCTTCCTCGGCCGGACCTTCGTGCGGGGTGTCGACCTCGACCGGGACGGACTTCGTGACCGGCTTGGCGGCCTCCTTCGGCTGCGGGACGGGCATGACCGCGCCCACGACCTCGGCCTGCTTGCGGCGCAGCTCGGCGGCGGCCTGGTCGCGGCGGCGCTGCTCCTCGGCGGCCTTGAGCGCCGCGGCCTTGCGTTCGGCGTTCCACGCGCCGAAGGCGTCGCGCATCTCGGCGATCCAGGAGGCCAGCGTGGCCTTGGGGTCGTCGGCGAGCGCGCCGAGCAGGCAGAAGCCGTAGGGGAAGACGAGGATCCAGGTGCCGTAGTCGCCGAGGATCGGGCGGAAGACCGCCGCGTCGAGCGTCTCGCCGAGCACGCCGCCCGGGCCGCGCGGGTCGAAGGCGATGGCGACGTCGCGGGCGGTGCCGAGCCACAGGGTGAGGATCGGCGCGAAGAGGATGACGCACAGCGCCATCAGCGTGACCTTGACCGGCCAGAGGGTGTGCGCGCGCTGGTTGAGCGCGAACCACGCCGCGGCGAAGAGGAAGAACGGGATGAGGAAGGCGGCGTAGCCGAAGAGGGCGAAGACGACGACGGCGAGCGTGGCGCCGAAGGCGCCGCACGGGTTGTCGGTCGGCGTCGCGTCGGAGGCGGCCGGCAGGCCGAAGGTCTGCTCGAGCCACTGCGGGAGGAGGTTCTGGTCGGCGGCGCCCTTGAAGAGCATCGCCACGAGCAGGTAGGCGGCGCCGAGCGCGAGCACGGCGGCGAGGATCGGTCGGCTCTCGCTGGCCGGGCGGGCGAGCGTGGCGGAGCGTTTGCGGGCGGGGGCGGGCATGGTTATTCGCCGAAAAGGGTGCCCTGCGCGGCGGCGTCCGCGGCGCCGGGCGGCGGCGGGTCGGCGTGGATGTGGCGGGGCGGGCGGGTGACGCGCGCGGCGAGGGCGCGGGCGCGTTCCTGGGCGAGGCGTTCGACCATCCCGGCGAGGGCGTGGCGGATCCACTTCGGGGTGAAGGACGCGGCGGAGTAGTCGCACGGGCCGTAGCCGTGCACGCGGCCGGCCTGCAGGAGGGCGTCGTTCTGCGCGAACTCGGCCTCGCTCTCGGGCACGTAGACGGCGAAGGCCTTGCCGCCGTTCTTGCGGAGGAGGGAGAAGACGGGGACGTCGCTGGGGCCGTCGGCGACGTAGATCATGTTCTCGAAGGGCACGCGGCGGTCCTCCGGGCGGACGACGGCGTTGACGTCGATCTCGGCGTTCTTGTTCGAGCCCTTGTTGATCTCGAAGAGGAAGCGGGTCTTGATGGTGTTGTCGACCATCGCGGCGACCTGCGTGATCTCGGTCGGCAGGTCCAGCGCGAGCTCGTCCTGCTTCGTGAAGTGCGGGGGGAGCGGATGCTCGAGGAACTCGCAGCCGTAGATGCCGTCGCAGTGCGCGGCCAGCGAGGTGCCGCGGATCATCTCGGCGAGGCCGGTGCTGATGACGTAGTGCTCGAGGACGACCTCGACGTTGTGCTTCCGGCCGAGCTCGCGGACGTGCTCCTTGAGGGCGGGGAAGAACTGGGGCAGGCCCGGGCAGAGCTCGATCTCGGCCCCGAGCTCGCGGAGGCGGCGGTTGGTAAGCCCCTTCATGAGGCCGGCCTTCACGTAGCTCAGCAGGTGGTTGAGGTAGACGGAATCCTTGGGCGTGCGGATGCCCTTGCGCGCGTAGAGGGCCGGCAGCTGGTTGGTCTCCTTCCAGAACTGCTCCTCGTCGACGCCATAGGCCTTGAACAGCGGGGTCTGCATGTACCCGGGACAGAGGGTCTTGTCGAAGTCCCACACGCAGGTGACGACGTGGGTGCCGCGGAGCGCGGGTTCCTTGGGCTGCATATCAGGTCGGAAAAGGGATGAAGGTCGGGCTTGCGGAGGGAAGCCCGCCGCACTCCATTGAATAACGAACGGACGTCCTCTGTCCAAGCCCGATTAACCCTCTTCTCCGATGTCCGCCGACCCCCTCCGCCCCGACCTGACCGGCTTCCGCCGCCGCCTGGCCGAGCTCGAGGGGCTGCTCGCCGACCCGGCGACGTTCGCCGACAACCGCCGGGCGGCGGCCCTCGGCGCCGAGCTCCGCTTCACGTCCAAGGCGGTCAAGGCCGACGACGCGCTCGCGGAACTGGAGCAGGAGCTCGCCGACGCCCGGGCGATGGCCGCCGAGGCCGATCCGGAGCTCCGGGCGATGGCCGCCGACGAGGTCGCCCGCCTCGCCCCGGCCGTCGAGACGGCCCGCGAGCAGCTCATCCGGGCCATCATCCCCCCCGATCCGGACGATTCTCGTAATGCTCTTGTAGAAATCCGGGCCGGGACCGGGGGCGAGGAGGCCTCCCTGTTCGCCGCCGAGCTGCTCCGCGCGTACACCCGGTTCGCCGAGAAGCGGGGCTGGAAGCACGAGCTGATGTCCCTCTCGCCCTCCGACCTGGGCGGGGTCCGCGACGCGGTCCTGCTCGTCGAGGGCGAGGGCGCCATGGCCCACCTGCGCCACGAGGCCGGGGTGCACCGCGTCCAGCGCGTGCCCGCGACCGAGGCCTCGGGGCGCGTGCACACGTCCGCCGCCACGGTGGCCGTCCTGCCCGAGGCCGAGGAGGCCGAGGTGGTCCTGAAGCCGGAGGACCTCGACATGTCCGTGGCCCGCGCCAGCGGGGCGGGCGGCCAGCACGTCAACAAGACGGAGTCCGCGGTGCAGATCATCCACAAGCCGACGGGGCTCATGGTCTACTGCGCCGACGAACGCTCGCAGCTGCGCAACCGCCAGAAGGCCCTGCGCGTCCTCCGCTCCCGCCTGCTCGAACTGACCCGCGCCAAGGAGCGCGAGGCGCGCGCCCAGGACCGCAAGACGCAGGTGGGCTCCGGCGACCGCTCCGAGCGCATCCGCACCTACAACTTCCCGCAGAACCGCATCACCGACCACCGCATCGACCTGACGGTCCACGGCATCGAGCAGGCGCTGGAGGGCGACCTCGACGCGCTGATCGACGCGCTCTTCGACGCCGACCTGCGCCGGCGGGCCGAGGCGATCACTCGGCGCTGAGGCGGAGCCGCGCGCCGTCGGGCCGCACGCGGAAGTCGCCGGCGGAAGGATCGCCGTCGTCGATCCAGGCGTCGACGAGCCGCAGGCAGCGGGCGGAGGCCTGGCCCGGCTCGGCGGGCGTGAACAGGATCGCCGGTTCGCCCGCGGTCTTGGCGCCCGCGAAGCGCCAGGTGCCCGCGAGCGGGCACGCCGCGACGAGCTCGCGGAGGCGCGACGCGCGCGCGGGCCCGAGGGCGCCGACGAGGTCGCCGTCGGCCGGCCACGCCTCGCGCTCGAAATGCTCCGTAAGGAGCCCCGCCCGGCCCTCGGCGAAGACCTTCAGCACGGCGTTGGCCGGCGCCTGCTGCGGGATCATGCAGAGGGTCGCGCCGAAGAGGCCGAGCCCGAGGCCGATCACGCCGACCTTGAGGCCGGCCCGCAGGCGGGACTCCAGGGGCGGATGCAGGGGCTGGGCGGCGGGGCTCGCGGACATCACCGACGACGATGCCCGGCCCTCGCCGGCCAGCAAGCCCGGACCCGGCCGACGCTTCCGCCTTGGAGTGCCGCCGCTTCCCCGCTTCATTGGGCGCATGGACGCGGACCATCTCCAACGCTTCGCCGGCATCGGCCGCCTCTACGGGCGCGCCGGCATGGAGCGCCTGGCCCGTTCGTCGTTCCTCGTCGTCGGCCTCGGCGGCGTGGGCTCGTGGACCGTCGAGGCGCTCGCCCGTTCCGGCGTGGGCCACCTGGCGCTCGTCGACGGCGACGCCGTCTGCGTCTCGAACACCAACCGCCAGCTGCACGCGGTCGCCGGCAACGCAGGCCGCCCGAAGACGGAGGCGGTCGCCGAGCGCGCCCGTGCGATCCATCCCGGCGTCCGCACGACGCTGCACCAACGCTTCCTCTCGCGCTTCAACCCGCACGAGGTGCTCGCGGATTTCGACGGCGTGGTCGTCGACGCGATGGACGCGCTCTCGCCGAAGTGCGGCCTGATCGCCGAGGCGGTGAACAAGCGGCTGCCCGTGGTCACGGTCGGCGGCTGCGCGGGCCGCCTCGACGGCACGCGGCTCAAGGTCACCGACCTGCGCGATTCGCGCGACGACCCGCTGATGATGCTCGTGCGCAAGCGCCTGCGGCAGAACTTCGACTTCCCCCGCGGCAAGGCGCCGTTCGGCGTCTCGTGCGTGTGGTCCGACGAGCCGTTCACGCAGCCGGCGGACTGCGAAGGCCTGCCGGGCGGCGAGATCCCCGAAGGCGAGGACCTGCGGCCGAACTGCGAGTGGGGCTACGGCACGGCCGCCCACGTGGCCGGGGCCTTCGGCCTCGCGGCCGCGGGCGAGGCGCTGCGCCTTTCGCTCCTACGCCCCGAATAGGCGCGCGAAGTTCGCGGCGGTGAGCGCGGCGGACGCCTCGGGCGTGACGCCCATGGTCCGCGCGAGCTCGGCGTTGATCCGCACGAGGTTGGACGGATGGTTCTGCTCCGTGCCGGCCGCGTCCGGCGCGAGTTCGCGCAGGCGGAATTCCGGCGCGGGGCAGAGCGCGGGCGCGTCCGTCTCGACGAGGACGCGCTCGCGCGGGATGGCCGCGGCGAACTGGACGCGCAGGTCGGCCTTGCGGGGGATAAGGTGATGCGCGCTGAAGGAGAAATAGGCGCCGCGCTTCGCGAGCTCGGGCACGAGTTCGACGGGCCCGTTCCAGCTGTGCAGGAGGAAACCGCGGCGCGGGAGCTCGGCGACGCGGACGATGTCCATCAGCGGGCCGACGGCCTTCACGCAGTGGACCGTGAGCGCGCGGTCGAGCTCGACGGCGAGCGCGAGCTGCGTCCGGAATGCCGCTTCCTGGGCGACGGGGTCGAAGTCCTTCACCCAACGGTCGAGGCCCATCTCGCCGACGCCGGCGGTCGGGTGCGCGCGCAGGACGGCGCGCAGTTCCTCCGCCCAGCCCGGCGGCGCCGTGGGGACGTCCCACGGGTGCAGGCCGAACGAGACGCGGTTGCGCGGATCGCGGCGCGCGAGGGCGGCCACGTCCGCCCAGTCGGCGGGCGCGCTGCCGTTGATCATCGCCTGGCCGACGCCGTCCGCCCGGGCCTGCTCGACCGCCGCGTACGGCACTTCGGCGAACTGGTAATGGCAATGGGCGTCGCGGAGTTCCATCGGTCCGTCCGAGGCTGGCCGCGGACGCCGTCGCCTCAACGACGAACCACCTTGCCCTGCCGCCCCGCCCTGCCCTATCTCCTCGGCAGGATGAAGACGCCGCCCCTGCCCGCCGAAGCGCTGATGACCGTCACCGGCCTGCCCTACCCGCTCAAGGCGAAGGGCAAGGTCCGCGAAGTCTTCGACCTCGGCACGCATTACCTGATCGTCGCGACGGACCGGCTCTCGGCCTTCGACGTGGTCATGCCCAATGGCGTCCCGGGCAAGGGCATCCTGCTCACCCAGATCAGCCTCTGGTGGTTCGACCAGGCCCGCCTCGTCTTCCCGACCCACCTCGTGCCCGACCACGCCAACGCGTTGGCCAAGGCCCTGCACGGCCACGAGCACCTGATCCCGCGCTCGATGCTGGTGCGCAAGCTCAAGCCGCTGCCCGTCGAAGCGGTCGTCCGCGGCTACCTCGCCGGCGGCGGTTTCAAGGAATACCAGAAGACCGGCGCGATCCTCGACCACGCCCTGCCCGCAGGCCTGCTCGACGGTTCCAAGCTGCCGCAGCCGATCTTCACCCCGTCGACCAAGGCCGCCGAAGGCCACGACGAGGCGATCACCCGCGCCCGCTGTGGCGAGATCCTCGGCGAGAAGGTCTTCCGCACCATCCAGGAGACGTCCCTCGCGCTCTACCGCATGGGCGCCGAACGCGCCGCCAAGGCCGGCGTGATCCTCGCCGACACGAAGTTCGAGTTCGGCAGCGCCGCCGACGGCTCGCTCGTCCTCATCGACGAAGTCCTGACGCCCGACTCTTCCCGTTACTGGCCCGCCGCCACCTGGCAGCCCGGCCGCGCCCAGCCTTCCTACGACAAGCAGTTCGTCCGCGACTGGCTCGAAGCCCAGCCGTGGAACAAGACCGCGCCGGGCCCGACCTTGCCGGCCGACGTCGTCCAGAAGACGCAGGCGCTCTACGCGGAATGCCTCGAGCGGCTGACGGCGTGAGGTAGGGCGGCGATTGCCATCGCCGCCGTTCGCCGTGGTACGCTCCGATCCCAGGGCACGTCAACCGACCCGCCGACCTCCGTCCGCCCACGGACGTGATGGCAATCACGTCCCTACCCGAGGCGGAACCGCGGTCGACAGGCGGGGTCGGAGGCCTTACCCCTACGCCATGAAGCCGACCCCGCTCCTCGCCCTGCTCCTCACCGCCGTCGCGTCCGCCGCGCCGGAACCGAAATTCCGCCCGCAGGAGATCGGCCCGATCGAGATCGGCTACGGCCTCGCGATCGCCGACGTCGATGGCGACGGCAAGAAGGACATCGTCCTGGCCGACAAGACCACGATCCAGTGGTATCAGAATCCCACTTGGAAGAAGCACGTCATCGCCGCGAACCTGACGAAGGAGGACAACGTCTGCGTCGCGGCCCATGACCTCGACGGCGACGGCAAGGCCGAGATCGCCGTGGGCGCGGGCTGGAATCCCGGCGACACGGTGAAGAGCGGCGCGGTGTTCTACCTGATCCCGCCGGCCGACCGCACCCAGAAGTGGGAGCCGGTGAGGCTGCACCATGAACCGACCGTGCACCGCATGGCCTGGGTCGAAGTCTCCACCGGCCGCTGGGACCTCGTCGTCCAGCCCCTCCACGGCGTCGGCAACAAGGGCGGCGTCGGCGCGGGCGCCAAGCTGCTCGCCTATCGCAAGCCCGCGAACCCGAAGGACGAGTGGACGACCGAACTCATCAACGACGCCGGACACATCACCCATAACCTGGACGCCGTCCGCTGGGACCGCTCGCAACGCCAGCAGATCCTGACCGGCTCCAAGGAAGGCATCTGGTTCAACTCGTATGCCGACGGCAAATGGAGCCGCACGCAGCTGACCACCGAGCCGGTCGGCGAACTCCGCGCCGGCAAGCTGCCCTCCGGTGCCATGATCGCGACCGTCGAGCCCTTCCACGGCACGAAGTCCGCCGTCTACACCCGCGACGCCGGCGGCGTCTGGCAGCGCCGGCAGATCCTCGACGGCTACAAGGACGGACACGCCGTCGCCTGCGCCGACTTCCTCGGCACCGGCAGCGACCAGGTCATGATCGGCTGGCGCGGCGCGAAGCCGACCGAACGCGGCATCCGTCTGCTCACCCCGCTCGACGACGCGGGCCAGACGTGGCGCACGGACGTCATCTCGACCGAAGCGGTCTCCGTCGAAGACTTCAAGGCCGCCGACCTGGACGGCGACGGCAAGACCGACCTCATCGTCGCCGGCCGCCACACCAAGAACCTCATGATCTTCTGGAACGCCCGCTGAGGCGTCCCGGACAGGCATGAAAAAGCCCTCGGGAGAGGGCTTTCTGCTTTCAGGAAATAGTCCGACTAGGATTCGAACCTAGACAAGGAGAATCAGAATCTCCTGTGCTACCATTACACCATCGGACTGTCCTGAGTCGTCTGACGATGGGAACGGAGGGCGGTTCGTCAAAAAGAAAGGAGAGGCTCTTCGGCGCCGAAAATGCCTTAAATTAGAGGCCCGGAGGCCCTGAGGCTCAGTTGACCAGAGGGAGTTGCCCGCTTTCGGGTGGCAGGTGGCAGCCCCAGGTGGCGGGTGGCGGGAGTGGGTCTGGCAACGGGTAGGGATGCGATGACATCGCATCCGCCGGGGTCGAGGGCGGACACGATAGTGATCACGTCCCTACCTCAAGACAGTGGCAAAACCCAAAGGGAAACCGGAGACCGGATAACTGGCTGGGGTCATATTTATACCGCAGCATATCTCCCGGTCTCCGGTTTCCCTTTTGAGTTCGGATCGCTACCTCGAAGGCATCACTCCCCCGATACTCGATACTCCATACTCAATACTCTCCTTCCCCCTCTGGCCCTCCGGGCCTCTGAGCCTCTATTTCTTATTGTTTCCAGGCGCCCTCGCCACGACGGCCTTCATCCGTCGCAGGATCTCGCGCAGGCGTTCGCGCGGGCAGCCGAAGTTGAGGCGCACATGGCCGGGGCCGCCGAAGTCGGCGCCGTTGCTGAGGCCGACGCCGCCCTTCTCGAACTCGGCATGGGCGTCCTCGAAGCCGAGCGCGGTGACGTCGAACCACACGAGGAAGCTGGCCTGCGGACGCTGGCGCAGCACGACGCCGGGCATGGACTTGAGCTCCTGTTCGATGAGGTCGAGATTACCGCGGAGATACTCCACGCACTCGAGGCGCCACGGCTCGCCGTGGTCGAACGCGGCCTGGGTGGCGGCGAGGCCGAACATGTTCTGGTCGAGCGACAGGCCTTGGAGGACGCGGCGGAAGCGCGTGCGCAGGCCGGCGTCGGGGATGATCGCGAAACCGCAGGTGAGGCCGGCGATGTTGAAGGTCTTGCTCGCGGCCATCAGGGTGACGGTGCGGGCGGCGAGGTCCTCGCCGAGCGTAGCGAAGACGGTGTGCTTCGCCGCGGGATCCAGGACGAGGTCGCAGTGGATCTCGTCGGAGCAGACGGTGAGCTCATGCTTGCGCACCAAGGCGGCGAGGCGGTCAAGCTCCCCGCGGTCGAAGACGCGCGCGAGCGGGTTATAAGGATTGCAGAGCAGGAGGACCTTGGCGTGCGGCTGCGCGCAGGCGGCCTCGAGCCTGGCCCAGTCGAACGTCCAGCGGCCGCCCTCGAAGACCATCTCGAGCTTGAGCGGGTTGCGCTCGGACAGGACCGGCGCGGTCATGAACGGCGGGTAGACGGGCGCGGTGGTGACGACGGATTCGCCCGGCTTGCTGGCGCAGCGGATGGCGGCGTGGATGCCCGGCACGAGCGAGCACATGAACGTGATCCACTCCGGCCTGATCTCCCAGCCATGACGACGGCGGACGTGGTTGACGACGGCGGCGAAGACGGAGTCGCGCTGCGCAGGGTAACCGAAGACGCCGTGGGCGGCGCGTTCGCGGATGACTTCGATCACCGCGGGCGGCGCCTTGAAGTCCATGTCGGCGATCCAGCACGGGATGATGTCCTTGTCGGCGTATTTGTGCCACTTGGTGCTGTCGGTCCCGGCGCGTTCCGGACAGCTGTCGAAATCAAAAGCCATGGTCTGAGGTGAACCTTGGATTGAAGCCGCCGACGGGCAAACGCAATCTGCCGGCATGCCGCCGATCCGTGTCATGCCCGCCCGCCTCGCGGGCGCGTCGGTGCGCGTCGGCGATGTCGCCGGCTTCCGGGTCGCGGTGACGACGGCGGGCGAACTGATCCTCCGGCTCCCGGCGGGCGCGCCGGGCTTCCGCCGTCGGCTACGGGACTGGGGCTGCGTCATCCTCCCCGGCCGGCCCGGACCGGTCCGCCGGACGCTCGCCCACGGGACGGCGTTCCAGCTCAAGGTCTGGCAAGCGTGCCGACGTATCCCCGCCGGCCGGACGATGACTTACGGCGAGCTCGCCCGGGCCGTCGGCTGCCGTTCGACCCAAGCCGTCGGTTCCGCCCTCGGGGCCAATCCGCTCGCCGTCCTCATCCCCTGCCACCGGGTCGTCGGCGCCGCCGGCGTCGGCGGCTTCGCCTGGGGGCTCGCCCGCAAGCGCCGCTGGCTGCAGGCCGAACGCGATGGGCTGGCTGGCTGAACTCGACCGGGGGCTCTTCGACCTGGTCTTCCCCCGGGACTGCGCGGTGACGCGGGAGCCGATGGACGACGAGGATTCCTCGCACCTGTCGGCCGCCGGCGCGGCCCTGCTTCCGCGGATCGGCGACCCCCGCTGCCTGACCTGCGGACATCCCTTCGAAGGCATCCTCGAGGGCGACCGGGCCTGCCCTCATTGCCTCGACCTCCGACCGGCGTTCGGGAGGGCGGTCTGCGCCTTCCGCGCCCGCGGACCCGCCCGCCGGATCGTCCACCGCATCAAATACGAGCGGTGCCCGTTCCTGGCCGACGACCTGGCCTCCGCGGCCGTCGAAGACGAAGTCTTCCGCCGCCATCTGGCCGGATCGGTCCTGGTCCCCGTCCCGCTGCACTCCGCGCGACGACGGGACCGCGGGTATAATCAGGCCGAGCGGATTGCCGGGCGGCTCGCCTCCCTCGTCGCCGGCTGCCGGACCGAGACGCTTCTTGGCAAGCAGCACGAGACCGTCTCGCAGACCCGGCTCGGTCGGCAAGAGCGCCGGAATAATGTCGCCGGGGCGTTCGTCCTCGCCGACGGGAAATCCGTCGACCCGGCCAGGCGCTATGTCGTCATCGACGACGTCCTCACCACCGGCGCCACTTTGCACGCCTGCGCCTTGGCGTTACGCAAAGCCGGCGCCGAGTGCGTGGATGCCGCGGCGTTGTGCCATGGGTAGGGACAGCACCACGTGCTGTCCTAAGTGCAAAAGTGCAAATCGGCCTTTGGCCTGTGCAAAGGTGCAAATGTGAAGACATTTTCGGGTCTCAGGTCTCGGCCCTCAGGTCTCTGGTACGGGTTATCAGGCACAGGTGCGGGTGCAGGGGGAAATTCAGATCCTGAACCTGTACCCGAACCTGAACACCTGAACCTGGCTCCCGACGGCCGAGACCCGTGACCCGAAATTTGGAATGTCCTCCTACCCCCGCCCCCGACCCTAACCTGCATCCACCTTTGCACTTTTGCACGCGGCGTAGCCGCAGTTGCACCTTTGCACGGCCTTGGCGGCTATGCCGCCAGCGCCGCATCCAGTTCAGCTTCGCTGAACCCCATCTTCTTCACGATGAACTCCCGCATATCCGGCGCGAGCGGCGCGGCGAAGGTCCGCGTGATGCGCGGCGGGAAACGGAATTCGAGCTTGGCGGCGTGCAGCGCCTGACGGCCCATCTCGAGCGCGGCGCCGAGACGCTTGGTCCAGCCGTGCGCGACGAATTCCATGTAGAGCGAATCGTCGCCGCCGTAGAGCTTGTCGCCGATGACGGGGTGCCCGAGCCAGAAGGCGTGGGCGCGGATCTGGTGCTTACGGCCGGTGTGCGGCTGCACGCGGGCGAGGGTGTAACCGTTGCGCACGAGTACCGGCTCGAAGAACGTCGCGGCCGGCAACGTGCCGGGGCCTTGGCGCACGGCGGTCTTCACGACGACCTGGCTGGTCTCGTCGGGCCCGAGCGGCTGGTCCACCATGACGGGCTCCTTGAGCTCGCCCTTGAGCAGCGCGTAGTAGGTCTTGAGCACCATGCGTCGTTCCATCGCGGTCTGCGCGGCCGACGCGGCCTCGTAATGCTTGGCGATGAGGATCACGCCGCTGGTCTCGCGGTCGAGGCGGCTGACGAGGTGCGAGACCTCCATCTGCTTCCACTCCTTGACCGCGCCGACGAGCGACGACCACGGGCCGTCCTTCGACGGATGGCAGACGAGCCAGCCCGGCTTGTCGAAGACCAGGTAGTCGTCGTCCTCCTCGATCAGCCACTTGGGGAGCTCGGCCGGATCCACCTTGGGGGTGGTGCTGCCCGGCGGGACGAAGGAATAGTCGGTCATCGGACGGGCGGCAGGCGGTCCTGCCAGGCGTCAGGCAGGCCTTGGCCGCGCAGGCGGGCGAGGACTTCGCCGACGAGGTAGAGCGACCCGAGGACGACGAGCGTCTCGCCGGCGGCGGCGCACGTCGCGGGCGACGGGAACAGTTCGGCGACGGACGCGCGCCGGACCTCGCCGCGGTAACCGGCCGGCATCAGCGCGGCCAGTTCGTCGACCGAGCAGGCGCGCTCGTTGTCCGGACGCACGAGCACGAGCGCGGCGGCGTGGCGCGCGGCCACCTCGATGAGCGGGCGCGCCCGTTCCACGCCGAGCGCGCCGACGATGAGGGTCGGGGCGGCGAGCGAGGCGAGGAGCGGCTCGACGACGCGGGCGCCTTCTTCGTTATGCGAGCCGTCGACGATCAGACGGCGGCCGTCGGCGAGGCGATGCGACTGCCAGCGGCCGGCCCACTCGACCGTGCGCAGGGCGGCGCGGGCCTTGGCTTCGTCGACCGGCAGCCGCGAGGCCAGCTCGCACGCGAGCAGGGCCGCGCCGGCGTTACGACGCTGGTGTTCGCCCGGCAGGCTCGTCTCGGGGAGGCCCTGCGGGAAATGGTCGCGCACGAAATGGAACGGCGCGCCGACGGCGCGGGCGCGGGCGACGATGACCGCCTCGGCTTCGGGCGGGACGTCGCCGATGACGACGGGCACGCCCGGCTTGATGATGCCCGCCTTCTCGCCGGCGATGGCGGCGTGGGTCGGTCCTAGGTATTCCTGATGGTCGAGGCCGATCGACGTGATCACGCAGACCTCCGGCGCGCAGACGTTGGTGGCGTCGAGCCGCCCGCCCAAGCCCGTCTCGAGCACGGTCACGTCGACGCGGCGCGCGGCGAACTCGACGAACGCCGCCGCCGTGATCAGCTCGAAGAACGTCGGCGCGGCCTCGGGATCCTGGGCGCGGATGGCCTCGTAATGGGGGCGCAGCGCCTCGGCGTGGGCGACCACGGCCTCGTCGGACAGCGGCGCGCGGTCGACCTGGATGCGTTCGCCGATGGCGACGAGATGCGGGCTGGTGTAGAGGCCGACGCGGCGGCCCTGCGCGCGCTGGATCGCCTCGATCATCGCGCAGACGGAACCCTTGCCGTTGGTGCCGGCGACGTGGAAGCAAGGCGCGGCGCGCTCGGGATTCCCGAGGCGGGCGGCGAGCAGGCGCATGCGCTCGATGCCGAGGCGGGAGCCCAGGTTGCGCAGTCCCGTCAGCCAGCGGAGCGTCTCGGCGGGGGTCATCGCCGCGGGTCGGGCGCTCAGGCGCGGCTCTTCGCGGCCTTCGCCTTCACCTTGCGGTGGGCGAGGGCGCGGAGGAGGCTGGCGAGGCGCGACTTCATCTCCTTGCGGTGGATGATCATGTCGATGAGGCCGCGCTTGAGCAGGAATTCCGAGGTCTGGAAGCCGTCGGGGAGGTCCTGGTTGGTCGTCTCCTTGATCACGCGGGCGCCGGCGAAGCCGATGAGCGCGCCGGGCTCGGCCACGATGACGTCGCCGAGGGTCGCGTAGCTGGCCATGACGCCGGCCATCGTGGGATTGGTGAGGACCGCGATGTACGGCAGGCCGGCCGCGCGGAGCTTCGCGAGGGCGGCGCTGGTCTTGGCCATCTGCATCAGAGAGAGGATGCCTTCCTGCATGCGGGCGCCGCCGGAGGCGCAGACCACGATGCACGGGCACTTCAGCTTGATGGCGCGCTCGATGGCGCGGGTGACCTTCTCGCCGGCGACGGAGCCCATCGAGGCGCCCATGAACGAGAAGTCCATGATCGCGAGGGAGACCGGGAGGCCGTCCAT
>VHCL01000008.1 GCA_016871725.1 Verrucomicrobiota bacterium
CGGCGCGCCTCCCCTCGGCGAAGTGGCAAATGAAAACCGCCATCCTGGCGGATGGCGGTCATCGGTATCAGCTGACCCTCGCGGGCTGAGCGGACGGCTTACGAGTTACGCTTACGCTCGTTCTCCGTCAGCCAGCGCTTGCGCATGCGGATGAAGTTCGGCGTGATCTCGACCAGCTCGTCGGACTCGATGTACTCGAGGCAGGCTTCGAGCGACATCTGGCGGGTCGGCTTGATCTTGGCGGCGTCGTCGGAACCGGCGGCGCGCACGTTCGAGAGCTTCTTGCTGATGACAAGGTTGATCTCGAGGTCGTTCTCCTTGCAGTGCTCGCCCACGATCTGGCCCTGGTAGATCTCGTCGGCCGGCTTCACGAAGAAGTCGCCGCGGTCGTAGAGGCGGTCGAGGGAGTAGGCGGTCACCGGGCCGGATTCGCCCCCGATCATCACGCCGGCGGCGCGACGCGGGGCCTCGCCCTTGACGGGCTCGTAACCGAGGAGGTTGTGGTACATCACGGCTTCGCCCCGGGTGGTGGTGAGCATCAGGGTGCGCAGACCGAAGAGCGCGCGGGACGGGACCTTGAATTCCATGTGGATCCAGCCGCTGGTGCCGGCCTTGGCGTCCATCGAGCGGAGCTCGCCGCGACGGCCGAGGACGAGGGACATCACGTCGCTCTGGGAGGCTTCCGGGCAGTCGACCGCGAGGGTCTCGACCGGCTCGCAGAGGACGCCGTCGATGGTCTTCATGATGACCTCGGGCTTGCCGACGGAGAGTTCGTAGCCTTCGCGACGCATGGTCTCGATGAGCACGCCGAGGTGCATCAGGCCGCGGCCCGAGACCTTCCAGGCGTCGGCGCCGGCCTCGCGGTCGACGCGGAGGGCGACGTTCTTCTCGAGTTCCTTGACGAGGCGCTCGCCGACCTGGCGGCCGGTGACGAACTTGCCGTCGCGGCCGGCGAAGGGCGAGTCGTTGACGCGGAAGGCCATGGTCACGGTGGGCTCGTCGACCTTGACGGGCGGCATCGGACGGGGGTTCTCCTGGTCGGTGATGGTCGCGCCGATCTCGACGTGGTCGAGGCCGATGACGGCGCAGATGTCGCCGGCGGAGACCTCCTGGGCCTTGACGCGGCCGAGGGCCTCGAAGACTTCGACCTCGAGGACGCGCTGCTTATGCTGCTCGCCGTTGCGGGTCACCATCATGACGGGCATGCCCGGGGAGACCTTGCCGGCGGTCACGCGGCCGACGGCGATACGACCGACGTAGTCGGAGTAAAGGATGGCCGTCACCATGATCTGGAGCGGGTTCGCGAGGGCCTCGGCGCGGGTCTTGAAGCCGGCGGCGGCGCCGCGGGAGGAACCTTCGGCGTAGGGCTCGGGGATCTTGTCGACGATGGTGTAGAAGAGGTCCATCAGGTCCTTCGGACGCTGGCCTTCGACGGTCTTGGCGCGGTCGAGGGTGCCCCAGCCTTCGCGGCCGGAGGCGTAGACGATCGGGAAGTCGAGGGCGGACTCCGGCGCGTCGAGGGCGACGAGGAGGTCGAAGACCTCGTTGACGACGGCGTCCGGGCGGGCGGACGGCTTGTCGATCTTGTTGATGACGACGATGGGCTTAAGGCCGAGGGCGAGGGCCTTGGAGAGCACGAAGCGGGTCTGCGGCATCGGGCCTTCGAAGGAGTCGACGACGAGGAGGCAGCCGTCGGCCATGTTGAGCACGCGCTCGACCTCGCCGCCGAAGTCGGCGTGGCCCGGGGTGTCGATCAGGTTGATCTTGTATTCCTTCTGGTCGCGGGGGTCGGTCCACTTGATCGCGCAGTTCTTGGCGGTGATCGTGATGCCGCGTTCGCGCTCGAGGTCACCCGAGTCCATGATCAGGCCGTGCTGGCCGCCGGCGAGCTTGTCGAGGTCCTCGGTCCGGAACATGCCGGACTGGTAGAGAAGGCGGTCGGTCAGGGTGGTTTTGCCGTGGTCGACGTGGGCAATGACTGCGATGTTACGGAGATTCATCTGTAAAGGGCTTACGCATAGGAAAATGCCCCCTTGTGCAAGGGGAATAAGCCACCTTTGCCCGATTCTTGCCTCCGACCGGCCCCCGGAAGGGGGCGGACGGGCTCACGCCAGCCCGTCGCGCACCAAAAGGGCCTCCGGGTCGAGGTCCCGGCCCATGAAGTCACGGAAAAGCTTCTCGGCCGGCTCGGAGTTGCCCTTGGCGAGGACCTTGGACCGGAGTTCGCGGCCGACCCGGGGGTTCAGGACCCCCTCCTGGAGGAAGCGGGTGAAGGCGTCGGCCTCGAGGGCCTCGGCCCACTTGTACGAGTAATACCCCGCGGCGTACCCCGTGGCGTCCGAGAAGAGGTGGTTGAAGCGCCGGGCCATGGCCGGACCCCGGCGGGTCGTCCGGGCCTGCCACTCGGCGAAGTCCTCGTTCCAATGGGCGTCCAGGTCCCGGCCGCGCAACTCCTCGGCCCGGATGTGCAGGTCGAGGTCGAGCTTCGAGAAGGCGAGCTGGCGCATGCAGACGGAGGCCGAGCGGAAGTTCGCGGCGGCGTCGAGCTTGGCGAGCAGGTCGGACGGCAGAGGGGCGCCGGTCTCATGATGGCGGGCGAAGACGGCGAGGGACTCCTCCTCCCAGCACCAGTTCTCGAGGATCTGGGATGGCAGCTCGACGAAGTCCCAGGCGACGCGGACGCCGGAGAGGGACTCGACCTCGACTTCGCTGAGGAGGTGGTGGAGCAGGTGCCCGAACTCGTGGAAGACCGTGGTGACCTCGTCGTGGTTGAGCAGCGCCTGCTTGCCGGCGACGGGCGGCGTGAAGTTGCCGCACATCAGGCCGAGGTGCGGGGCGAACGAGCCGTCGGGACGCGGGCCGCCGGTACGGAAGAAGTTCATCCAGGCCCCTCCCCGCTTCGATTCGCGCGGGAACCAGTCGGTGTAGAAAGACCCCAGCAGGCGGCCCCCGTCGCGCACCTCGTAGAAGCGGACCTCGGGGTGCCAGACGCAGATCGGCGCGCCTTCGACGCGCGGTTCGGCGGCGCGGACGACCGTCTTGGCGCCGGTGGCCGGGTCGAAGTGGTAGGTGTCGCAGGCGACGACCTGGATGCCGAAGAGCCCGCCGAAGAGGCGGAACATGCCGGCGATCACGCCGTCGACCGGGAACCACGGACGCAGGGCCTCGTCGTCGAAATCATACTTCTCGCGGCGCATCTTCTCGGACCAGTAGCCGAATTCCCACGGGTGCAGCGGACGCGGCGCGTCGCCGGCCTTGGCGGCGCGATACTGCTCGAGCTCGACGCCTTCGGCCTGGAACTTCGGACGGATGCGCCGGCCGATGTCCTCGATGAACTTCAGGGCCGTCTCGCCGGTGCGGGCCATGCGGCGGGCCGTGGTGAAATCGGCGAAGTGCTTCTTGCCCAACAGGCGGGCCTTCTCATGCCGGAGCGCGAGGATCTCGCCGACCAGCGCGGTGTTGTCCCACGGCGCCTTCAGGCCGACCTGACCGAGGCCTTCCCAGCACTGGCGGCGCAGGTCTTCGTCGTCGGCGTATTGCAGCACCGGGAATACCGAGGGGGACTGCAACGTGAAGCGCCAGGCCGCCGGCTGGCCCTTGACGGTCGCGGACTGTTTCGCCGCGGCGAGCGCGCTGGCAGGCAGACCGGCGAGGCGCTTTTCGTCTTCGATGAAGAGCTCCCAGGCGTTGGTGGAATCGAGGACGTTCTCGGAATATTTCTGCGTCTTCTCCGCGAGTTCGGCGTTGAGCTTCGCCAGGCGGGCCTTCCCTTCTGCCGGCAGGTCGGCGCCGTTCTCTTCGAAATCGGCGATCGTCTCCTCGAGGAAGCGGCGACGGACGCCCGTGAGCGCCTGGGCGTCGGCGGTCGCCGCATAGGCCTTGAAGACCGCCCAGAGTTCGGGGTCGAGCGTCAGCGAAGTGAAGAACGCCGTGACCTCGGGCATCATCGCGTTGTAGGCCTTGCGGAGCTCGGGCGAGTTGAGGACCGAGTCCAGGTGCGAGACCAGGCCCCAGGCCCGGGAAAGTTCCTTCGTCGTGGCCTCGAAGCCGAGGAGCACCTGGGCGTAGGTCAGGTCGGCCCCCTTCGTCTGCTTGAACGCGTCGACGTTCGCGCGGGCGCGGCGCAGGGCCTCGCGGATGTCCGGCTCGACGTGTTCGGGCTTCAGGTTGCTCCAGTCGAAAAGGAAGTCGTCGGCGAGGAAGGGATGCACGCCGTCATCCTGCGGGAATGGGGGCGGATTTCAAGGCAACCCTACGGCCGCAAGCAGCGAGGGCTTGCGGGGAGGCCGCGGCGGGCCCACTTTGCGGCATGAGCAAGTTGGAGGCAGTGCCCGTCACCGGCATCGAGGTCATCCCCGTCAAGGGAGGCAGCGCCGTGTTCCTCGTGACCGCCCTCAAGACCATGTTCATCCAGGTCGACCCCGCCGTCGGCGAAGCGCTCCAAGGCGCCCTGGACGGCCGGATCCCGGACCGCCCGCAGTCCCACGACCTCATGCTCCACCTCCTGCTCGGCCTCGACGCCGCGGTGGTCCATGTCGCGATCGTCGACGTGAAGGACGGCGTCTTCTTCGCCCGTATCCTCCTCGGCCAGGACGGCCCCGTCGCCCGCAAGGTCGCCGAAGTCGACGCCCGTCCGAGCGACGCCCTCGTGCTCGCCGTGAAGGCCAAGCGCCCGGTCTTCGTGGCCAAGGCGGTCCTGGACGCGTGCGATGACATGACGGAAACGCTCGCGCGCCTGCGCAAGCAGGCGTGAGCGGCCCGCTGCCAGCCCCTGTCGTCGCCGGGACGCGCCCCTCGGTGCTCGCGCCGATGCAGGACGTCACCACCACCGGCTTCATGCGCGTCATCGGCCGCCGCGGCTCGCCGGACTGGTTCGTGACCGAGTATTTCCGCGTGCACGAGAGTTCCACGCCCGAGAAGCACATCGTCGACTCGGTCGTGAACCACGGCACCGGCCGGCCGGTCTTCGCGCAGCTCATCGGCGAGGACACCCCGCACATGCTCCGGACCATCCGCGAGCTGCGGAAGCTGCCTATCGCCGGCATCGACCTCAACATGGGCTGCCCGGCGCCCAAGGTCTACCGCAAGAACGTCGGCGGAGGCCTCCTGCGCGATCCGGCCAAGATCGACGAACTCCTCGGCGCCATGCGGCAGGAGATCCCCGGACTCTTCACCGTCAAGATGCGCATCGGCTTCGACGGCCAGGAGCGGTTCGACGAGATCCTCGCGATCGTCGCCAAGCATCAGGTCGACCTCCTCACCGTGCACGGCCGCACCGTCAAAGGCCTCTACTGGTCGGAAGTCGATTACGCCGCCATCGCCAAGGCCGTGGCGGCGGTCCCCTGCCCCGTCATCGCCAACGGTGACGTCACCTCGGCCGCCAAGGCCCAGCGTCTGCTGGCCGAGACCAAGGCCTACGGCATGATGATGGGCCGGCACGCCATCCGGAACCCGTGGGTCTTCCGTCAGTGGCGCGAGGTCCAGCAGGGCCTGACGCCCTTCGCGCCCACGCTGGCCGACGTCCGGCAATACGTCCAAGAACTCGCCGACGAGTGCTGCGACGCCGCCAAGGCGACGGAGAAGCAGGCCGGGCGGCTCAAGAAATTCCTGAACTTCATCGGCCTGGCCGTGGACACCGAAGGCCGGTTCCTGCACGACATGCGTCGGACCGAGACCCTGCCGGAACTATTGAAATGCTGCGACGCGCACCTGCTCGGAGCGCGCGCGGGCGAGGCCTATCCCGACGAGCCGCACCGCGGGCTCATCGCGCGGCCGACGCGCGAGACCCAGCAAGGCTGCGGCCTCTGAGTTCAGCCCGCGCGCACGGCGGCGCGGATCCGTCGGTCGCGCGCCAAGACGAAGAGCAGCGGACCGCCGATGACCAGCAAGGACCAGAGGCCGAGCACGAGGGCGAGGAAGGAACCCAGGCCGCAATAGCAGGAATGCTTGCGGCGCAGCACGAAATACCAAGGTAACGTGAGCGCCAAGCCCACCGCGGAGCCCGCGATGTTCTTGCCGACGAAGCGCTCGACCGCGTCGGCCTGCCGGCGCGCGCGGTGCAGCAGGATCGGCGTCCAGATGAGCCAGGAGAGCGCCCAGACGACCAGCACCGCGGCGAAGAGCGGCGTCGGGTCGTGACCTTGGGCATCGGCCGGTCGGTCCGATAAGAGGAAGAGGTCGACGCACGCGAACAACGGGACGGCGAGGAACACCCCGCCGAGGGACGCGGCCGCTATCACGCGCGGGCCGAGCGGGACTTTCTCCCCGGGCGAGGAAGCCGCCGGGAGCGGCAACAAGAGCAGGCACGACTGTAGAAAGGCCAGACCCCACAGCAGGGAGATCCAGAGCCAGTCCGCTCCGGTCGACTCGAACAGCTTGGCGCCGTTCAGCGCCCGCATGTCGAGCAGGCTGGTGTCCCAGCCGACCAAGGCCCCGACCAAGACCAACAGGGCGTTGAAGACGAAGGTCAGCAGGACCGACAGGGCGAGGACTTTGAGCAGACGCATGCGGTGGGGTGAACACGAACCTAAGCCGCCGGCCCCTTAAGCCAAGGCAAAGCCGGCCACGGAGGCTGAGGCGTAGGCCTCAGGGATGGGCTGGCCGACGCCCGCCCCTTGACTCCCGGCGAACAGTCCTAAACTGGGAGACATGATCAACCTCACCGAAGCCGCCGCCGCCCAGATCAAGGCCCTGCAGAAAGCCCAGGCCAATCCTGAGTCCGTCCTCCGCGTCCTCGTGGAGACCGGCGGGTGCTCCGGCTTCGAATACGGCATGGCCTTCGACGTGCGCAAGGACGGCGACCTCGAGTTCGAGAGCCAGGGCCTGAAGATCCTCATCGACCCCACGAGCCACGCCTACCTCGACGGATCGACCGTGCACTTCGACGACGGCCTGCACGGCAAGGGCTTCGAGGTGCGCAACCCCAACGCCACCAGCACCTGCGGCTGCGGCAAATCCTTCAGCTAAGACCATGCACGCCGCCCTCCGCCTCTCCTGCGCCGCGCTCGCCGGCCTCGTCGCCGCCTGCTCGGCCGACGCCGAGAACAAGACGGTCGCCAAGCCCGCCCCCGCTTCCCCACCCATGAAAGAATCCGCTCCCCAGACCAAGGTCCCCCAGGTGCTCGTCACGCTCGACGACGGCAAGGGCGGCGTCGGCCAGCCCGTGCTCGTCGACAAGGTCGTGAAGACCGACGCCGAATGGGCGGCCATGCTCACGCCCGAGCAGTATTTCGTCACCCGCGCCAAGGGCACCGAACGCCCGTTCTGCGGCACCCTGCTCGACAACAAGAAGACCGGCACCTACCACTGCGTCTGCTGCGACCTGCCGCTGTTCTCGTCCGCCGCCAAGTTCAACTCCGGCACCGGCTGGCCGAGCTTCTACCAAGGCGTCTCCAAACAGAACATCGCCACCATCACCGACAACAGCCACGGCATGACGCGCACCGAGATCCTGTGCGCGCGCTGCGACTGCCATCTCGGACACGTGTTCGAGGACGGCCCGGCTCCGACCGGCCTTCGCTACTGCCTCAACTCCGAGTCCCTCAAGTTCAAGGAACTCAAGGGCGCGCCGGAGAAGAAGTAACTCACTTCTTCTTCGCCTTCGACTTCGGGGCCGCCTTCCTCACCGGGGCGGCCTTCTTCTTGGCCACGACCTTGGCGGGACGGCGCTTCGCGACCGGCTTGGCGGCCTTCTTCGCGAGAGGCTTCTTCGCGACGGGCTTGGCCTTGGGCGCGGCCTTCTTCGCCTTCTTGGCGGCGGGCTTGGCCGCCTTCTTCGCGACCGGCTTGGCCTTGGCCTTCGGCGCGACGACCTTGGCGGAGTGGACCTTGGCCAGGCGCTTGGCCGCGGCGGGTTCGACGTAAGGCGCGGGGGCCTTCGGACGCTGGTCGACCGGGCCTTTGACGGCGGCCCAGAGCTTGTCGCGGAAATCCTGGATGCCCTCCTGCGAGTAGCAGGAGATCGGGATGACCTGGTCCGACACGCGCTGCCGGAACTTCTTCAGCTTCGCGGCGGCTTCCGGCAGATCCATCTTGTTGGCCACGATGAGGCGAGGCTTGGCGGCGAGGACCGGCGAATAGAGGCGGAGTTCGCGCTCGAGGACGCGATGGTCGTCCCACGGCTCACGGTTCTCGCTGCCGGCCATGTCGACGATGAAGATCAGGAGCGAGCAGCGCTCGACGTGGCGGAGGAACTGGTGGCCCAGTCCGCGATTCTCGTGGGCGCCTTCGATGAGGCCGGGGATGTCGGCCATCACGATGCGGTCGAAGCGGTCGGGGTAGTCGATGACGCCCACGTTGACGTGCAAGGTCGTGAACGGATACGGCGCCATCTTCGGGCGCGCGGCCGTCAGCAGGTTGGTCAGGGTGGACTTGCCCGCGTTGGGGTAGCCCACGAGGCCGATGTCGGCGATCGTCTTGAGCACGATGCGGAAGGTGCCCTCTTCGCCGGGGTAGCCCGGGGTCGTGCGGCGCGGGGCCTGGTTGACCGAGCTCTTGAAGTTCATGTTGCCCAGGCCGCCCTTGCCGCCGGCGAGGAGGACGACGCGTTCGCCGTGCTCGGTCAGCTCGGCCACGAGGCGGTGGGTGCCCTCTTCGAGGACCTGCGTGCCCGGAGGCACCGGGAGGATCAGGTCGGCGCCGTCGGGACCGGCGCACTGGCGGCCCATGCCCGGGGCGCCGTTGCGGGCGCGGCGGTGCGGCTGCCAGCGGTAGGCCTGCAGGTCTCCTTCGTTGCGGTCGCAGACGAGGATGACGTCGCCGCCCTTGCCGCCGTTGCCGCCGTCGGGGCCGCCCTTCGGGATGAACTTCTCGCGACGGAAGCTGACGCAGCCGTGGCCGCCGTCACCGGACTTCAGTACAACCTTGGCTTCGTCGATAAACATTTGCCCCCAAGGTAGGGGCGACCCCGCCCCGAGGGCGAGGAGGAAAGGCGGCTCAGCGCTCGAGCCCGCGGGAGCGGCGCAACCAGCGTTCGAACGGCGCGAAGAAGACCAGGTCGGCGAGCAGGCCGACCAGCATGACGACGGCCATCACGCCCATGACCTGGTCCATGCGGAGCAGCTCACGGCCGGCGTTGAGCAGCGAGCCCAGCCCGAAACCGGTCACGATCACGACGAAGATCTCCGCCGCCATGAGGGAGCGCCAGGCGAAGGCCCAGCCCTGCTTCATGCCGTTGAGCACGCCGGGCAGCGCGGCCGGGAAGATGACGCGAGTCCAGAGGTGCCAGCCGTTGGAACCCATCGTCTGGGCGGCGCGGAGGTAAAGCGGAGGAACGTTGAGGACCGATTCCTGGACCGCGAGGACCACGGCCCAGAGCGTGCCCATCACGACGACGAACAGAACGGCCTCCTCACGGATGCCGAACCAGAGCAGCGCGAGCGGCACCCAGCAGACGGACGGAAGGGTCTGCAGGCCGAGGGCGAGCACGCCGAGGGTGTCGCGGACCCAGCGCACGCGGGCGCACAAGGCGCCGAGCGGCACGCCCAGGGCGGCGCCGATGGCGAAGCCGACGATCAGGCGACGCATCGTCACCCAAGTGGCCGCCAGGAGTTCACCGCTGAGCAGCGATTCCCAGAACCACCGGAGGACGTGCGACGGAGCCGGGAAGAGGACTTCGCTGACACGTCCGCTGCGGACGAACCACTCCCACCCTCCGAGGACGAAAAGGGCGACGAGGGTCGGAATGACCGGGCGAGGAAGCTTCGAGGCCATGGTCAGCGGGCGAGGCGGGCGGAGAGGGCCGTGGTGACCTCGGCCGCGAGGTTCGCGAGCGCGGGATCGTTCAGACGGCGGGGGCGAGGCAGGTTCACGTCGAAGACCTGCTGGACACGACCGGGATTAGGCGAGAAAAGCACGACGCGATCGCCGAGGCAGACCGCCTCGCGGATGTTGTGCGTCACGAGCACGATGGTCTTCTTGCGCTTGGTGAAGATCTCCTGGAGGTCTCCGTAAAGTTGCTCACGCGTCAGGGCGTCGAGGGCCGAGAAAGGCTCGTCCATCAGGAGCACGCGCGGGTTCGGCGCGAGCGAGCGGGCGAGGGCCACGCGCTGGCGCATGCCGCCGGAGAGTTCGTGCGGACGAGCCTTCTCCTTGCTGCCGAGGCCGACGAGGTTGAGATAATAGCGGGCCGACTCGAGACGCTCGGCTTCCGTGAGGTCGGGCTTGAGACGGAGGCCGAAGAGCACGTTCTCCAGGACGTCGAGCCAAGGGAAGAGCGCGTCCTGCTGGAACATCACCAGACGATCGCGGCCCGGCGCTTCGACCGGCTGATCACCAAGTTTGATTTCGCCTACGTTGGTATGCTCGAGACCGGCGAGGAGGCTGAGGAGCGTGGACTTGCCGCAACCAGAGGGTCCCACGATTGCCAGAAACTCCCCTTCCCTGACATCCAAAGTGATATCCTCCAACGCCGTGACCCGGCCCGAAGCCCCATCGAAACGCTTGGTCACGTTACGCAGGGTAAGGGCCGCGGTGGCGGAGGATGCTTCGGAGTGGTTGCCCATGGATTCCAGAGGCGAGAGACTGGCTAACCTAACCTTATCCTGTCAAGTTTACTTATGTTTAAAAGATTAGACGCTAAACCACCCATTTCTTCATTTTTGGAATCATCGGACCAAGGACTCCAGCAGAGGCCCCATCGGGGCATCCCCCTTGAGCAGCCGAGAATCCTGGGCGTCCTTATGGGCACGAGCAAAGAGGGCTGAAAGACGTTTCCGCCGGGATTCCAAGTCCTCCGGGACGGCAAAGCTGACGCGGGCCAAGGCCGGGCCGATCAGTTCGGACTTGGGCGGCTGGGAGCGCAATTCGGCGCCGAGACCGGTCCGCACCAATTTTTCCTGCCAAGCCTGATCGGCCCGAAGGCGAGCGCACAGGGCGTAATGAGAGCGCACGAAGGCTTCGACCGCCGGCCGACGCTTCTCCAAAGCAGCACGGCTGGTGACGAGCACGGTGATCAGCGACTCCTTGTTCTCGTGAACGACGACCCCGCCGAACTCGCTCGTCAGTCGCGTGACCCAAGGTTCGACGGTCCAGACCGCGTCGATCTCGCCGCGGGAGAAGAGAAGCATGAGGTCGGCGTTCTGCGCCGGCACCACGCGCGCATCGCCACCGCCGAGGTGCACGTTGAGGCCGCCCTCCCGCAGCCAGGTGCGGGCGTCGATGTCCTGCGTATTACCGAGCTGCGGCGTGCCGACGTTACGGCCGATGAAATCCTTGGGCGTCTTCAGTCCGGAATCCTTACGGACGACGAGCGCGTTACCACCCTGCGCGACCGGCGCGAGGACGCGGATCTCCGCGCCCTTGGTGCGGACGTGAGCGTTGAGCGCCGGCGAGGCGCCGACGTAAGCGACGTCGATGGCCCCGGCGAGCAAGGCCTCCATAGCCGAAGGTCCGGCGTTGAACGAACGCCACTCGAGCTTCACGCCGGCCGGCAAGGCGGCCTGATGGCAGTCCTGGCCTTCGCGCTCCAGCTGACGGGCGGCGAGCGCCGGCGCATGCGTCAGGTTCGGAAAGAAACCCACGCGAAGCGTGTCCGCATCGGCACGGCCCAGGATCGGCACGACCAAGGCGGCGGCGAGCAGACCGACGGACAGGAAGAAGGGGGACGGACGCATGGACGAAGGAATCAGAAGGCTTTGAGCTGCAGCTCGAGGTAGGCGAAATCAGTATCACCGGGGCGGACCTGGCGGCGAGTCCACTCTCCGGCCACGAAATGAGCATAACCAAGGGTGACTTCAGCCTGGCGGGTCACCTGCCAGCGGAAGCGGATGTCGAACTCGTGGCCGACGTCGGTGCCGCTCTGGCCGGTCTGGTCGCGGTTGTTCGCCGCATTGTAGAAACGGTCCGTCGCGCTCTGGAGGGCATACCAGCTGTAGCCCGCGTCGAAGCGCAAGGCGGGCGAGAAAGTCGCTTCATAGCGCACCTTGGGCGCCAGGATGTTCTCGAAGACGACGTAATCGTTCGCCGACCAAGGCCGGCCGAAACCGAAGAACCGCTCGAAGCGGTTGTCCTCGGCGTCCGTCGGACTCCGGTCCCCGGAAGCGGCGCCATAGAAGAAACTCAGCCGAGATTTCCAAGCATCCTCGAAACGATAACCCAACTCGGCGTTGGCGGCCCAGGCGGAGATATCCCTGGCGCCGGCGTGACCGAACTGCGTGACGGCGGAAACATCGAAATCAAAGCCCGAACGTCGGAAGACACCGTAGGCGCGCAGACCGGGAGAGTGCACGACCCGCCCGCCGTCAGGGATACTCCGCTCATCCAGGCGCAGGTAGAAAGGCTCGAGGGTGACGACGTCAGACCAAGCTCGCCAGTGCCCGATCGCGCCCCACAGTCGCTTGCCCTCCGCCGGCCGGTCCGGGTCGTAGAGCAGCCGATCGAGCGGCTGGACGGAAAGCAGGTCGACCTGCCAGTCGTTGGCTTCCTGTCCGACGATGCCATGCCATCCGCGGAAAGCGTTCGCTGTGTTGCGCCACTGGTTGTTGCCGATCAGGCGACGGTCGAGGAATTCGAAGTTATGATTGCCGAAGCGAAGGGCCACGGGCCGCGAATTACCGAGGGAGTCCGCGGGCAGCAGATCCTTGAAATGGAGCTCGGCGTAGAGACGGATGAACTCGAGTTCGTTCACATCGCGGCTATCCAAAGCGTAGTCGCCGTTGTAGCGGTGCGCGTCCTGCAGCTCGACGGCGAAGCGGAGCGGATCGACGATATCCCTGACGCCAAGATAGAGGCGCGTGCGATGGAGGAACGGCTCGTCGACTCCGTCGCGGGCGCGCCGGATATCGTCATCGCGGTATTCGTAGCGGAGGCGGTAATCGAGACCGACGTCCAGCCACTCGAACTCGTTGAGCTGAGTCGACGGGCTGGCGGCCGCCGGCTCCACATACCGAGGCGGATCCGGATCACGCTTCGTGCTGTAACTGTCGGCTTCGCGATAGAATGTAGCAGCTTGGACGCCCGACCACGATACGCCGACGCCGAGCAGGGCCCGGAGCAGCGAACTGGTGGAGGAAAGGGACATGACTAATTAAGATGATAACTTTAGTAATGATAAAATGTATCAGGTCGAGCCAGTTCTATTCTAAGCATGTCATACCTCAAATAACTTACAAACAGTTACTTGTGACGATATGTCGTATTTCAGAAGACGCCGGCGACGAACCACAGGCTCGCGCTCACGACCATGGCGGTCGCGATCCAGCCGAGGACGAGGATCCAGCGCGGCGCGACGAACGCTCCCATCAGCTTGGCGTCGCCGGTCATCCGCACCAGCGGCCAGCAGGCGAACCCGAGCTGGAGACTGAGGATGACCTGGCTCCAGAGCAGGAGCGATTCCACCCTGCCCTCGCCCGCCAGCCCGATGACCAGCAACGCGGGCGCGAGCGCGGCGAGGCGCGTGGCCACGCGGATGATCCAGCCGGCCGTCTTGACCTTCAGGAAGCCCTCTAGGACGATCTGGCCGGCCATGGTGCCGGTGATGGTCGCGTTCTGACCGGACGCCAGGAGCGCGACGGCGAAGAGCGTGCCGGCGAAGGTCGCCCCGAGCACGCCGTCGAGCAGGCGGTGGGCTTCGCGGATGTCGGTCACGGCCTCCGGCCGGCCGTGGAAGGCCGCGGCGCTGAGGACCAGCAGGCCGGCGTTGACGAAGAAGGCGAGGCTCAGGGCCAGCGTGGAATCCCAAGTGGCGAAGCGCATGGCCTCGCGGCGCTCCTCCTCGGTCCGCCCGAAGTCACGCGAGCCGACGATCGACGAGTGCAGGTAGAGGTTATGCGGCATGACCGTGGCCCCGATGATGCCGAGAGCCACGAAGAGCATGCCCGGGCGGGTCAGCACCTCGGTCGTGGGGACGAAGCCCTTCACCAGTTCGGCGACGACGGGCTTGGCCAGCAGGAGCTCGACGCCGATGCAGGCCGCGATGGTCAGGACGAGCACGGCGACGAGCGACTCCAGCCAGCGGAAGCCGAGGCGCGTGAGCGCGAGCAGGACGAGCACGTCGAGCGCGGTGATGATGGCGCCGAAGAACAGCGGGATGCCGAAGAGGATCTGCAGCGCGATGGCGGAGCCGAGCAGCTCCGCGAGGTCCATCGCGATGATGCCGAGCTGGGCCGCCACCCAGAGGAACTTGCCGACGAGCGGCGAATAACGCTCCCGGCAGGCCTGGGCAAGGTCGAGGCCGGTCGCGACGTTCAGGCGCACGCAGAGGTGCTGGAACAAGATCGCCATCAGGTTCGACAGCAAGATGACCCACAGCAGCGCGTAGCCATACTGCGAGCCGCCGGCGAGGTCGGTGGCCCAGTTGCCCGGGTCCATGTAGCCGACGGAGACGAGGAACCCCGGGCCGACGAAACCGAGGAAACGACGGAGGGCGGTGAAGCGAGAGGCGTTTCGGTCGGGATGCGGTTCGCCTGTTCTCATCAGCCTCGAGCATCACCTTCCCGCTGACGCTGTCAACCCGCGGCCCGCCGAATGGATTCCATAGCCAGGAGCGACCACAGGGCGGTCCGCCAGGCATGGGAGCGGATGAGGCTGACGAGCGCGGGCGATGCCGGCCCCTCGACCTGCAGGCGACGATGGCAAGGCACGGACCAGAAGCCCGTCAGGCCCCAGCAAGCCAGGACCATGGCGAGCGCCGGCCACCCTTGCCCGGCCTCGCAGACCAGCCAGACGTGCCCGGCCAGCTGCAGGAGCAGCAGAGGACCGACGACCCGGCCGACCTTGCGCGTATACTCCACGTGATGATGCGCGAAACCTTCGGCCCGCCACCGGGCGAAGTCCGGATACGTGCACAGCAGGATCAGCCAGGAGACCGCGGCCATGGCGACGTCGACGCAGGCCAGCCCGAGGGCGAGGAAACGAGGGTCCATGAGGCCACCGAAGTCGGTTTTGCCCTTTGCACAACCCGGGCGGACGCTAAAACCAAGGCATGCCCCGCCCCTTCCTCGGCCTGCTCCTCGCCGCGCTTTCCTGCCTCCTGCCGCTCGGCGCCGAGGAGACCCAGCCTAACATCGTGATCCTCTTCGCCGACGACCTCGGGATCAACGACCTCGGTTGCTTCGGTCGCAAGGACCAGCGCACGCCTAACCTCGACCAGCTCGCGGCCGACGGCGCCCGCTTCACGCAGGCCTACGCCGCCGCCTCCGTCTGCTCGCCTTCGCGCGCCGCGCTGATGACGGGCCAGAGCCCCGCCCGCCTGAAGATCACGACCTTCCTGACCGGCCGTACCGACCGCTCCTCGCATCGGCTGCTCAGCGCGCCGATCAACCTGCATCTGCCCGCCGGCGTCCCGACGATCGCCGAGCTGCTCAAGCCCAAGGGCTACGTCAGCGCCGCCGTCGGCAAGTGGCACCTCGGCGGCAAGGGCCACCAGCCGACCGACCATGGCTTCGACGAATACTTCCCCGGCCGCGCCAACCCCGGCGCCGAATCGCCGCAGGGCGGCAAAGGCGAACTCGGTCAGGCGGACTTCGCCGTGAAGTTCATCGCGAAGAACAAGGCCAAGCCCTTCCTGCTCTACCTCGCTTTCGACAACCCGCACATCCCGCTCGCCGCGCCGGCCAAGGGCATCGCCGCCAACGCGCAGTCCTTCCACCCGACCTACGCCGCGCTCGTCGAGTCGCTCGACGCCGCCTGCGGCCGCGTGCTCAAGGCCCTCGACGAGCATGGCCTCGCCCGGAACACGCTGGTGGTCTTCGCCTCCGACAACGGCGGCGTGCACATCTCGGAACTCAAGGAAAGCCCGGCGACCTACAACGCGCCGTCCCGCGCCGGCAAAGGCTACCTCTACGAAGGCGGTCTGCGCACGCCCCTGATCGTCCGCTACCCCGGACGTCTCGCCTCACGCGTGATTTCGGAACCCGTCGTGCTCGGTGACCTCGTCCCCACGATCTGCGCGCTGGCCAAGGTGCCGGCGCCGAAGACCCTGGATTTCCAGGACCTCTCGCCGCTGCTCTTCGATGGCAAGCCGCCGGCCGACGCCGCCAAGCGCCCGCTGTTCTGGCATCAGCCCCATTACATGAACCAAGGCGGCCGGCCCGGCGGCGTGATCCGCGAGGGCGACTGGAAACTCATCGAACAATACGAGGACGGCAGCCTCGAGCTCTACGACCTCGCCAAGGATCCGAGCGAAAAGACCGACCTCGCCGCCGCCGAGCCTGCGCGCGTCGCCGCGATGCGCGGCAAGCTCGAGGCCTGGCGCCGGAGCGTCGGCGCCGAACCCACCAAGGCCAACCCGGACTTCGACCGCGCCGCGTGGGAGGATTGCTTCGTCAAGACCGACGCGACGAAGCTCGCGGCCCTGCCGACCTCCGAGGCCATGCGCCCGCTCCTCGCCGACTGGCGCAAGGCCATGGACGCCCGGGCCACCGAAGGCGCCAACACGCTCATCCACCTCGAGGCCCGCGACGCCCGGGTCAGAGGCGCGAAGCTCAAGTACGAGGAGCCGCCGCACAAGGACACCCTCGGCTTCTGGGTCAACGCGGACGACACCGCGGCATGGACCTTCGTCGCGCCCAAGGCCGGCACCTACCGCGTGACCGTGCTCCAGGGCTGCGGCAAGGGCAACGGCGGCTCGGTCGTCACGCTGGACACCGCCCAAGGCTCGTGCGAATTCACGGTCGAGGAGACCGGGCACTTCCAGCGGTTCGTGCCGCGCGAGGTCGGCCGGCTGACGCTCGTCGCCGGCGAGAACACGCTGACCGTGCGTCCCGTGAAGAAGGCCAAGGCGGCGGTCATGGACCTCCGCCGCGTGATCCTGGAACGCGTCGAGTAAGCGCTCAGAGGGTCGCGAGCAGGGCCCGCAGCTCCGCCTCGGGCTCCTCGTGTCCCTGCGCGACGGCGAGCGCGAGCGCGTCCGCGAAAGCGGCCTGGGCGCCGGCGCGGTCGCCCGCGGCGAGGAGGCTCTTGCCCAGGAGGATGCGCGGCATCATCCAGTCGGCCTTGGAGGCCGCGGCGAGGCGCAGGTGCTCGACGGCGCCGGCGGCGTCGCCTTCGGTCCAGAGGGCCTGGCCGAGGGAGAAACGGAACAGCGGATTGGCGGGATCGGCCGCGACGTGGCGGCGGAAGATCTCGGAGCGGGCCATGGTCAGCACTTAGGTTTGGCCGGCGCCCGGCGGAAGACGATCATCGAGAGGCCGGGCAGGCGGACTTCGATGGAATAAGGGCGGCCCTGGCAGGGGATCGCTTCGGCGACCACGCCGCCGAGGTTGCCAAGCCCCCGGCCCGCGTAATGGGCCGAGTCGGTGTTGACCGCTTCTTCCCAGCGGCCGGGGAACGGCACGCCGAGGCGGTAGGTCCGCTCGACGGGCGTGAAATTGCCGGCGACCGTCCAGGCCTGCTCGCCGCCGCGGCGTTCGAAGGCCAGCACGCTCTGCGCGCCGTCATCGGCGACCAGCCAGCCGAAGCCCTCGGGCCGCAGCTCGTCCGCGGCCAGTTCGGCGTCGGCGACGTAAAGCCGGTTCAGGTCGGCGACCAGGCGCTGCACGCCGCGGTGGAGCGGATATTCGAGCAGATGCCAGTCGAGCGAGGCGTCGTATTTCCATTCGGCGAACTGGCCGAACTCGCAGCCCATGAAGAGGGTCTTCTTGCCCGGCCAGGACCACTGCAAGGCCAGCAGGCAGCGGAGGTTGGCCGCCTTCGCGGCGTCGTCGCCGCCGCTCATCTTGCCGATCAGCGAGCCCTTGCCGTGGACGACCTCGTCGTGGGAGAACGACTGCACGAAGGCCTCGCTCCATTGGTAGAGCATGCCGAAGGTCAGCTTGTCGTGGTGGAACTTCCGGAACAGCGGGTCCTGCCTGAAGTAGTCCAGCGTGTCGTGCATCCACCCCATGTTCCACTTGAAGTCGAAGCCCAGGCCGCCTTCGGGCACGGATTTCGTCACGCCCGGGAAGGACGTCGACTCCTCGGCGATCATCGCGACGCCGGGCTGGTAGAGCCGGACGAGCGAGTTGACCTGCCGGAGGAACTCGATGGCCTCGATGTTCTCGCGGCCGCCGAAGCGGTTCGGGATCCACTCGCCGGCCTTGCGCGAGTAGTCGAGGTAGAGCATGGAGGCCACGGCGTCGACGCGCAGGCCGTCGACGTGGAAGCGCTCGAGCCAGGACAAAGCGGAGCAGACGAGGAAGCCGCGCACCTCGTGACGGCCGTAGTTGAAGATCAGCGTGCCCCAGTCCTGGTGCTCGCCGAGGCGGGGGTCGGCGTGTTCGTACAGGTGCGTGCCGTCGAAGCGGGCCAGCGCGAAGAAGTCGCGCGGGAAATGGGCGGGCACCCAGTCGACGATGACGCCGACGCCGGCGCGGTGCAGCGCGTCGACGAGCGTCATGAAGTCGAGGGGCGAACCGAAGCGGTGCGTCGGGGCGTAGAAGCCGGTGACCTGGTAGCCCCACGAGCCGTCGAAGGGATGCTCCGACGGCGGCATCAGCTCCACGTGGGTGAAGCCCATCTCCGCGCAGTAGGCGGCGAGCCGCTCGCCGAGCTCGCGGTAGTTCAGGACGCGGCCGCCCTCCTCGGGGACGCGACGCCAGGAGGCCAGGTGGACCTCGTAGACGGACATCGGCCGGGCGCGCAGGTCGCACCCGCGGCGGGCCGCCATCCACGCTTCGTCCCGCCAGACGAACCCGGAGAGGTCGCAGACGATCGCCGCGTGGTTCGGCGAAGGCTCGAAGTGGAGCGCGTAGGGATCCGTCTTGAGGAACGGCGTGGTGTCATGCGGCCCGACGATCTCGTACTTGTAGCGGGCGCCCGCGGCCAGGCCGGGGATGAAGATCTCCCAGATGCCGGAGGCGCCGAGGTTGCGCATAGGGTGGGCGCGGCCGTTCCAGAGGTTGTGGTCGCCGACCACGGAGACGCGCCGCGCCGAGGGCGCCCAGACCGCGAAGGAGACCCCGGTGACGCCGTCGATCGTGCGGACATGCGAGCCCAGCTTGTGGTGGGCCCGGTGGTCGTCGCCCTTGCCGAGCAGGAAGAGGTCGTCTTCGGAGAGCGTGGGCAAGAAACGGTAGGGGTCGTCGACCTCGCGCCGGACGCCGTCAGGATAGGTGACGCGGAAACGGTAACGGAAGAGCGCGGAGCCGGGCAGTTCGACCTCGAAGACGCCGCTCGCGTGCAGGCGGGCCATCGGCACCGGTTTCCCGCCGTCGGGCAGCAGCTCGCAGGCGCTCGCCCAAGGCAGGAGCGCGCGGGCGACCAGGCCGCCTCCCTGCAGCGGATGGAGACCCAGGAAACGGTGCGGCGAAGTCTCCCGGGCGTCCACCAGGGCGGTCAACTCTGCCGGGCTCAGTCGCATCCCCGAAGACTCCACGTCCGCCCGAGGGTCGGCAAGCGCTCATTACCCGAAAAGCCTTGAGGGAAAGCCCGGAGCGACAACTCTCGGCGGATGCCTGGCCGTCGCTTCTGGATCCTCGCCGCAAGCCTCTCCCTGTCCGTGGCGGCCTTGGCCGCCGAACCGGCCCGGACGGTCGCCTCCGCGCCCGGCCAGCCCAACGTCGAGGCGGACAGCTACGCTTCCGAAGAAGGCGGGAAGGTCGTCGTCGCCACCAACGCCCGGCTGGAAAGCAACGGCACCTACCTGTCAGCCCGGAAGCTCCGCCTCGACTACCGCACCGGCGTGATCGTCGCCGAAGGCGAGGTCGTCTACGCGACCCCGAGCCTGCGCATCTTCGGCGCCAAGGTCATGATCGACCCGCGGGCCGACGTCATCGAGGCGACCGACGTCCGCTTCGGCCGCGCGCCCGTCTACTTCACCGCCGAGTCGCTGCGCATCGTCAAGGGCGACAAGCAGCTCAAGGGCGTGCGCGTCTGGAACAACGAACCCTCCGCGGCCGGCATGCACCTCAAGATCGCGGAAGCGTCCTACGTCGAGAAGGAGGACTGGCTGTCGATGCGCAGCGCCACGCCGTACGTGGCCGGACTGCCGGTCTTCAACCTGCCCTACTACGGCCAGTCCGGGCTGGATTTCCCGTACGAGATCATGCTCAACACGGGCAGCGAGGACAAGCAGGGGCGCTTCCTGCGTTCCACCGTCCTCAACCGCGTCTCGCCCTCCCTCTGGCTGGGTGGGCTCGTCGACTACTACAGCGAATCCGGCTTCATGGTCGGCCCGGCGATGCGCGTGGACAACACCCGTCTGCCAGGCGTCGGCGCGCGTTGGAAAGGGCGCATGCAGAGCGGTTGGATCGACGACCAGTCGACGCCCGTGGCGGACCTCTTCGGCCGCCTGCCGGACAGCCAGCGCGCCTTCTTCACGGGCGAGATCAACGGCCGCACGGCCGACGGCGTGGAGATCGCGGGCAACGTCTTCGCCCAGACGGACCCCGACGTCCTCCGCGACTTCCGGCCGATGCTCATCGGCGCGAGCGGCAACCCACAGCTCAACCTCGAGGCCGTCAAACCTTACGCCGGCGGCTACCTCTCGGCCGCCCTCACCGCCAAGGCGGACAACTACCAGGACGTCGTCCAGCGCCTGCCGGAGTTCCGCTTCGACCTGCCGACGACGCTGGCCGAAGACGACGGCTGGTCCCGGCGCGCGTTCCTCAGCCTCGGCTATTTCACCGAACGTCCGTCCGCCGAGCTTCCGCTGGCGGCCTTCCAGGCCGCGACCTTGTCCGCCGACGCCTGGTCCACCGCGCGGATCGACGGCTACTACGGCTTCAGCCGTACGCTCGTCGCCGGCGAATGGCTGAGTTTCCGTCCGGTCGCCGGCGTGCGCGCCACCGGCTGGTCCGAAGGCCTCAACGGCCAAGACGCCGCCACCAAGGTGATCGGCCAGGCCGGCTTCGACGTCGAAGGTCTCTTCACCGGCTCCTGGTCCGCCGACGCGCCGAACTGGAGCATCGACGGCCTGCGCCACAGCCTGCGCCCCGTCCTGCAGTACCGCGTGATGCCGGGGGCCGACCGCGAGGTCGGCGTCGCCCCGATGACCCAGCGGGCGGTCTCCGTCTCGGTGCTCGAGGAAGTCGACCTCGCGGACCGGTTGGACGCCGCCTCGACGACGGACCGGCAGGTGGCCCGCTTCGGTGTACGCAACACCCTGGAGACGCGTGACGCCGTGACCGGCTCCCGCGAACTGCTCCGGGCGGACCTCTTCGCCGACTGGCGGCAAGGGCCGACGGACGCCGAGACCGGCCGCAGCGACCTGCTCGGCTCGCTCCGGCTGAGCCCGACGCCGTGGATGTCGCTGAGCTCCTCCGTCCGGATGCCCAACGGCGGCGGCGCCCCCCGGGAATCGATCCAGACGATCGCCCTCAATTCCGGAGATTTCTGGCGCACTTCCCTCAACTGGATCGAACTACGGCAGGCCGTCTCCGCCCGTCAGCTGCTCTGGGACACCCAGACCCGCCTGAACTCGGTCTACAGCGTCGTGACCGGCCTGAATTACGACGCCCAGATCGGCCAGGCCACGATGGTCTGGGCCGGCCTGATCCAACGGGTGGGCGACTCCTGGGAGATCGAGTACGGCCTCAACAAGCGCATGGACCCGCTCAACCGTGGCATCAGCTCATTGGGCTTCCACCTGCGGGTGAGATTGTTCAAGTTCTGACCCGTGACGGATTCCCCTTCAGACACCCCTTCGGTCCCCGCGGACGGCATCCTGCCGCCGCCGGACCTGCCGATCCGCCTCGACGTCTTCGAAGGCCCGCTCGACCTGCTCCTGTTCCTGATCCGCAAGAACGAGATCGATATCTACGACATCCCGATCGAGAAGGTCACCCAGCAGTACCTCGAGATCCTGCGCACGCAGGAGAAGGACAACCTCGAGCTGGCCGGCGACTTCTTCGTCATGGCGGCCACCCTGATGTACATCAAGAGCCGCATGCTCCTCCCGGTCGAAAGCCGGCCCGAGGAAGAGGTCGCGGCCGCCGACGAAGGCCAGGATCCGCGCTGGGCGCTCGTCCAGCAGCTCATCCAGTACAAGCGCGTCAAGGAGACCGCCGCCATCATACGCGGCCTGGTCGATGACCGCCAGGGCCTGCTGAGCCGCCACGTGGTCCAGCCCCAGGGAGAGGACGCGGTGATCCGCCCGGTGGCCCCCGCCGACCGCATCGAACTCTGGAACACCTTCAACCTGGTCCTGCGGCGGCTCGCCGAACGGATCCAGCCCGGCAACATCGCCAGCGAGACCGTCACGGTCTCCGACCGGATGGAGACGATCCTGGCCCGGCTCGAGACCGAACCCACGTTCGTCTTCACGAGCCTGCTGCCGGAACGTCCCACCGTCGGGTTCCTGGTCGCGACCTTCCTGGCCTGCCTCGAACTCGCCCGCCTCGGAAAGCTGAAACTGGAGCAGGACGCCTCCTTCGCCGAGATCAACTGCGCGAAGGCGGAACCCAACGCGGCGCCCAACGCCGGGGAAGCCTTGGAAGGCGGTTCGGAATTCGACCAACCCGCGGGCGCGGCCGAGTAAGCGTCGGGCTTGAATTCACGGACCGAGCGGTCAGATTAAGGTCATGGCCAGCGCGCGACGCCCCCCTTCCCGTCTCCTCGGACTCGGTTTGGACGCCACCGACCGCCAGAAGCGCATCACGCAAGGCGAGGGCTTCTCCTTGGTGGGCGGGTCCGCCGAGACCCATGAACGGATGACAGAGACCGTCATCAAGACCTCGGAGGATCTCAGCCGGAAGGGGCGCACCATCGCGGACGCCCGCCCGGAGGAACTCGCCGAGCTCCTCCGCAAGCACGACCGGAGCGCCTGAGCCAAAAAGGAGCCACAGACGGATTGACTCACCTCTTTCGCAGGATTTGACTACCTCTCCCCAATGAGCAACGAGCTACCCCCTCCTCCGCCGCCGCCTCCGCCCCCGCCTCCGCCGCCCGCGCCGGAAGGAGACAACTCCGCCCCGAGCGGCGCTCCGAAGCTGAAGCTCAACAAACCCGTGGCTCCCGTCGCCGCCGAAGGCGTCCCGGTGCCTCCGCCGCCCGTGCCGACCGCCGGCGCGCCGATTCCTCCGCCGCCGGCGCCGAGCGCCACCGCGCCGATCCCGGCCGCGGCCCCGCGCCCGGCCGCCGCGCCCGCCAATCGCACCGTCGGCAAGGTCGCCGTGGCGTTTGACCTTCTCGCGCTGGCCGCTTCCCTCGCGGGCGTGATCCTCCTCGCGCTCGAGCTCTTCGTGAAATCCAAGGGTTGACCGACTTTTCCATGGCCTCCGACCTCATCACTCATCTCGATAACTCCAACTTCGAAGCCACCATCAAGGCCTCGACCGTCCCCGTGCTGGTGGACTTCTGGGCCACCTGGTGCGGCCCTTGCAAGCAGATCGGCCCGGTGCTCGACCAGCTCGCCGCCGAGATGGCCGGAACAGTCAAGATCACCAAGGTCGACGTGGACACCAACCAGGCCCTCGCCCAGCAGCTCGGCGTGAATTCCATCCCCGCCCTGTTCCTCTTCAAGAACGGCGTGGTGGTGGACAAGATGGTCGGCGCCCGCCCGAAGGGCGACATCGCCGCCTTCATCAAGAAGCACGCCTGAGCGGTCCGGCGAAAGCCCCAAGAGAAAGGCCCGGGATTGCTCCCGGGCCTTTTTTTTCGGCGGACGCCGAGGGAAACTTACTTGGTCTCGAGCGGATGCTCCTTGAGGAGGTCGGCCGGATTGTACTGGGCGCGGTTGCCGATGGCCTTGCGGATCTCGGCGACCTTGGTGTCCATGACGGGCTCGGCCGAGTTGCCCCAGGCCTGACGGACGTAAGTCGCGATGTGGGCGACCTGGGCGTCCTTGAGGCCGGCGCCGATGTTCGGCATGTTGCCGTTGTACTTCACGCCGTTGACCTCGATCTCGCCGGCGAAACCGGCGAGGATGGCCTTGATCAGACGGTCCTCGGAGCCGGTGACCCAGATCGACTTGGCGAGCGGGGGAAAGGCGCCGGGGACGCCGAGACCGGTGGCCTGGTGGCAGGCCGCGCAGTTGGCGAGGAAGAGCTGCTCGCCCTTGACGGGATCGGGCTCGAAGGCGACCGGACCGCCGGCCGCGACCGCCTTAGGGGCGTCGAGGTCGAAGGCCGAGGCCGAGAAACCGCCCGCGGTCTTGGTGAGGTAGACGCCGGCCCAGAAGCCGAAGCCGCAGAAGAGGAAGACGATGAAGATCGGCGTGAGGGAGAAACCCTCGGCCGGCTCGTCCTTGTCGCGGGAGAGCTGGGCGTGAACCTCCACCAGGCGCCCGTCGGAGGGGCCTTCGGAGCCGGAAGGACCCCGGCGCGGGCGGTTGCTATCGGAATGACGGTTACGGTCGTTCATGGGTTCACTTCTTCAATTTGGCTTCCGGCGAGGGATAATCCTGGCGGAGGGATTTCAGGTAGGCGACGAGGGCCGTGCGCTGCGCGGCGTCCACGAAGCGGTAGGACGGGTGCCAGACCGCGCCGCTGGAGGCGGGATCGGTCAGGAGCGTCTCGACGTTGATCTGGGAGGAACGGGCGCCGTAGTTGGCGAGGTCCGGACCGAGGCGGCGCTCGCCGAGCAGCACCTGCGGCTGCAGGGCGTAGTCGCGGGCGACGGACGGACGGGCGCCGAGACCGCGGGCGAGGTCGCTGCCCTGCCCCGCCGGACGGACCTGCTGGGTATGGCAGCTGACGCAACCGAGGGAGACGTAGACGGCGCGACCTTGGATGGCCAGGCCCGGCTCGCGGGCGGGGAACAGCGCGCCGCCCTCTTCGCCGGCGGCGCGACCGAGGCCGCCGAGCTGGGACTGACCGCTGAGCACGAGCGCGCCGAAAGGCAGCGCGACGGCGAGGAAGACGCCGGCCAGGAGAGTGTTGAGGTTCTTCATGGTGGGGGTCCGATTAGTCGTGGCGGCTCGCGGGAGCCGGAGCTTTGAGGATCATGCCGAAGGCGTTGAGGGCGAAGGCGACGTGGCCGACGAGGAGCAGCACCGAGGAGACCGTCAGCAGGAAGAACCAGGACGACTCGGCGCGCAGGACGTCGGCGTAGGCGACGGCCGGGTTGGCGAGGAGCTGACCCGTCTGCCAGCCGCCGACGAGCCAGGCGACGAGGGCGAGCAGGAAGCCGAGCGCGGTGGCCCAGAAGTGGGCGTGCACGAGCTTCGCCGACGGCCAGAGCGTACCGGTGAGGCGCGGGAGGACGAAGTAGCTCGCGCCGAAGACCACCATGGTGGCGCAACCGTAGACGAGCAGCTGCTCGAGGCCGGTCGCGAAGGAGGTGAACCGAGCGACGGCGCTCGGGGCGCGGAAGGCGAAGACGCCGCCGAGCACCCCGGCGAGGGTGAAGGCGACCGCGCCGAAGCTCACGAAGCGGAGCGTGGTGTCGTTCCAGGCGCGTCCCCAGCCGCCCTGGGTGGAGAGCGTGCCGTGGACGTTGATGGCGATGATGATGGCCGGGATGATCATCATGGCGGCGGCGACGACGCCGGTCGACTGGAGCCAGAGCGGCACGGGCGAACCGACGAGGGCGGCGGGACCGGTCCAGCCGGCGAAGAGGAAGAACGTCCAGAAGGCCACCGGCGCGAGGTAGTAGCCGGTGAGCGTGCGCTCGAGGACCTTGGGGAGGAAGTAGTAGATGGCGGCGAGGGCCGAGGCGCCGAACCAGAGCTGGAGCAGGTTCGCGACGAACCAGCTGTGCGCGACGGCCTGCACCACGCCGGAGGCGGGCTGCCACAGGACGAGGAGCTGCGCCAGGAGGTAGACGAGCGGGAAGGCGAACGAGGCGCCGACCACGAACCACTGGGAGGCGAACGTGTGGCCGGTCGGACGGCGCGCGAAGGCGACGATCGGCCAGAAGCCGGCCAGCAGGAAGGCGACCGCGAGGACGGGCCCGACCTCGCGCGGGAAGTCGAGCAGACGGTAGCCGCTCATCTCGCCGGCGAAGACGCGCGCCACGCCGTAGGTGAGCGCGAGGTTCCACGCCACGCCGCCGAGCTGGGCCAGCCAGCCGTTGCGGAACTCGAAACGACCGAGCTGCGAGAGCAGCCAGAGGTTGAGCGCGAAGAAGGCGTTGAAGCCCCAGCCGTAGACGAAGAGGTCCTGCTGGGCGGCGGCGACGCGGCCGGGCGTGAACCAGGAGCATTCCCGGAGGACGCCGACCGAAGAGCCGAGGCCGAGCGCGGCGATCACGCCGAGCACCGAGGCCACGAGCAGCCAGATCACGGCGGAGACGAAGAAGAGGAGGAACGGGCCACGGAGCGAGGCCTCGACGCGGGAGACGCGGACGTCGCCTTCGGGAGGACGGCCCTGCGGGCGGCCGGAACGATTATCCTGGGTCATCGGAGGAAGGGTGCGGGATTATTTGAGGCCGAGTTCGGCGGTGGTCCACGGAGCCGTGCGGCCGGCGTTGGCGGCGCGGATCGCCTTGACCTGGTCGGCGGTGACCGGGTTGCCCTGGTTGCCGAAGCTCTGGCGGACATAGGTGAGCACGTCGGCGATGTCGGCGTCGGAGACGCCGGCGACCGGAGGCATCATGCTGTTGTAGGTCATGCCGTTGACGGTGATCGGGCCCATGAGGCCCTGGAGGATGAACTTCACCGGCAGCTCGGGATTGCCCACGACGATCGGGGCGTTGGCGAGCGGCGGGAAGACGGGCGGCAGACCGAGTCCGGTCGGCTGGTGGCAGGCGATGCAGGTGCGCGCGTAGACGGCGGCGCCGCGCTTCATCTGCTCGGGGTCGGCCTTGACGAAGGCGCCGGCCGCGGCGGCGGGCGCGGCCGGAGCCGCGGCGGGCGCCGGCGCGGGACCGGCGGCGGCCTGGAGCTTGGCGACGACCTTCGGGTCCTGGGCGACGAGGGCGACGGCGTCCTTGAGGGGGATGCGGAAGGTGCCGTCGGCGTTGCGGGCCGGCTCGGTGAGGAGGGCCTGCGCCTTCTTGGCGTTCTCGGCGCGCAGTTCCTTCTGGGCCTGGCGACGGGCGGCGTCCTCGTTCGGGCCCTGACGGAGCGCCAGGTAGGAGTAGCCGGTGACGATAAGGCCGGCGGCCAGCAGGGAGACGGCGCCGAGCCAGACGGCGACCTGGCCGGGGATCAGCGGGCGGTTCCCGGAGGAAGAATGATCACTCATGATAGTTGATGGACTCGAGGATGCGGGGGTCGTGGACCGGGATCGTCTCCTGACGGGAGGCGCCGCGCAGGAAGAGCGCGAACACGACGCCGCCGAAGCCGACGATCGCGAGGAGGTCGAGGAAGAGCGAGGAGGTGAGGAACGGCGTCACGACGAAGCCTTCCGGGGCCGACTTGTCGTAGACCTGACGGGGGATGGCGTTGAACCAGAGGTCCACGATGCCGCCGACGAGGATGACCCAGGCCACGGCCAGCAGGCGGCCGGCGACGATCTTCGTGCGGTAGAAGAGCAAGGAAAGGAACGGCAGCAGGAAGAAGCCGAAGATGAGGTACATCGACACGCCCCACCACTCGTTCTTGAGGCCGGTGGCGGCGTCGAACTCGCGGATGTTGTACCAGAAGGTCTCTTCCGGGATGTTCGCGGTGTAGATCAGGAAGTACTGCGAGAAGCTGATGTAGGCCCAGAAGACCGTGAAGGCCAGCATGAGGCAGCCGAGGACGTGGCGGTGGGCCTGGTTGAGGAGGCCGTCGAGCCAGCCGCCGTGCGACAGCTTGTAGGTGAGGATCACCGTGACCGCGAGGGCCAGGCGGATGGAGAGCGCGAAGAACCACACGCCGTACATGGTCGAGAACCAGTGGTACGAGAGGGCCATCAGGCAGTCGAAGGCGAGCATCGTGAGCGTCACGGCGCCGAGCGGGATGCCGACGGCGGAGACGGCGTGCAGGCGGTGCGTGTGGCCGGCGGTGCGGTCGGTGTCCTGGGCGAAGGACCAGCGGCGCAGGAGCGCGGCGAGCAGGCCGAAGACGCCGACGTAGAGGGCGATGCGGACGAGGAAGAACTTCTCGTTCAGGAACCAGCTCTTGGCGACGAGGATCGGGTCATGGCCGACCTCATGGCCGCCGGGGAGGATGTGCGCGGGGTCGGTCCAGTACCAGACGGCGTGACGGAAGTCGGGCAGGAAGGCCAGCGGGACGATGCCGACCAGGATGACGACCGGCAGGCCGGCGATCAGGAGCTCCCAGTTGCGGCGGATGAGCGGAGCCCAGCCGGCGTCGAAGACGCGGGTGATCATCGTCAGCATCAGCATGCCGATGAGGACGGCGGCCCAGAAGAGCGCGCCGACGAGGACGGAGAGGGCCTGGCGGTTGTCGTGGTGCTGGACGCCGGCGAAGGCGAACCACCAGACGACGGCGAGGGCGACGACGCCGACGGCCAGGAATTTCTTCCAGTGGGCGGTGAGGGCGTGAGGCGAGGAAGTGCTCATGGACGGATTACTTGATTTGGGCCTTCACGGCGGCGGGGGCGAGTCCGGGCGGGCAGTTCTGGGAGAGCTGCAGGGCGCGCAGGTAGGCCACGACGGCCCAGCGCTCCTCGGGGGAGAGCTTGTCGCCGTAACCCATCATGGTGTTCTTGCCGTTGGTGATGACGTCGTAGAGCTGGCCGTTGGGGTAGGCGCGGATGACCGGCGTCTGGAGGTTGGCGATCGTCACGATGGCCACGTCGCCCTCGAGCGCGGAGCGCACCTTCATGATGCCGTTGCCGTCGGCGGCGTCACCGTGGCAGACGGCGCAGTAGACCTGGTACCTGGCCTGGCCGAGGGCGAGCACGGCGGCGTCGACCGCGTAAGGCTGGGGCTGGCCCTTCGCGAGCTTCAGCGACTGCGTCGGGAAGCCCGCGAGGAAGGCGCCCTTGGCGTCCTTGCCGGAGACGAACGACGGGTTGAGGGATTCGGCGCGACGGTAGTCGGCGGAGAAGACCTTGAGGGGCTCGAGGCCGTTGCCGCGCGCGACGGTGCCGGCGACGGGCGGACGGGCGTCCCGGCCGTCGGCGAAGAACTTGTTCTCCCCCTGGGCCTTGTACTTGTTCTGGTAGTCCATGTCGTCGAAGACATAGACGGGCGTGTCCTTGGACACCTTGCCCTGGAAGCCGAGGAAGCTGATCGTGGCGACGACCGCGACGGCGAGGAATGCGAGGTAACGGGTCATGGGGGGCGGATTAGTCGCGGATGACGGTGATCTCCTGGCCGCCGAGCGACTGGAGGAAGTTGCGCGACTCATCGAGATGGAACCGCGGGTCGCGGGCCTCGAGCACGATCATGAACGTGTCGTCGGAAACGCGCGCGAAGTTCGGGAGGTCGAACAGCGGATGGTTGTGGCGCGGGAGGCGGTTGAAGATGAACTGGCCGAAGAAGGTGCCGAAGGCGGCGAACAGGATCGTGCACTCGTAGAGCACCGGGAACGGGAAGATCACGCTCCAGTAGGGCTTGCCGCCGACGATCAGCGGGTAGTCGTACGAGTTCATGTACCAGGTGAGGAGGCAGCCGGTGATGAAGCCGGTGACGCCGCCCAGCAGGGTCAGGCGCGGGACCGGGGAGCGCGGCAGGCCCATGGCCTGGTCCATCCCGTGGATCGGGAAAGGCGTGTGCACGTCCCAGTTCTTCCAGCCGGCGTCGCGCACCTTCTCGGCGGCGTGGAACACGTCGGAGACCTTGCGGAAAGTGCAGGCCACGCCGTGGATGCGTTCGTTGCGTTCGTTCATGGTCGGGGGGCGGCGGGGATCAGTGGGCGTGGGGGTCGGCCTGCGGCGCGACCATCTTCACCTCGGCCATGGGGAGCAGGGGCAGGAAGCGCACGAACAGGAGGAAGAGGACGGAGAAGAAGCCGAAGGTGCCGAAGAACGTGAAGATATCCACGATCGTCGGGGAGTAGTAGCCCCAGCTCGACGGCAGGTAGTCGTTGGCGAGCGAGGTGATGGTGATCACGAAGCGCTCGAACCACATGCCGACGTTGACGAAGAGGCAGATGATCCAGACGAGCGAGTGGTTCTCGCGGACCTTCCTGAACCAGAAGAGCTGCGGGGTGATCACGTTGCAGGACACCATGATCCAGTAGGCCCAGGCGTACTGGCCGAAGGCGCGGTTCACGAAGGCGAACTTCTCGAACGAGTTGCCCGAGTAGGCCGCGATGAAGAATTCCGTGGCGTACGCGTAGCCGACCATCGTGCCGGTCGCCAGGATGATCTTGCACATGTTGTCGACGTGGTACTGGTTGATGACGTCGTGCAGGCGGTAGATCGCGCGCAGCGGGAGCATCAGGGTCAGCACCATCGCGAAGCCGGAGAAGATGGCGCCGGCGACGAAGTACGGGGGGAAGATGGTCGTGTGCCAGCCCGGGACGTTCGAGACGGCGAAGTCGAACGAGACGATGGTGTGCACGGAGAGCACGAGCGGGGTCGAGAGGCCGGCGAGCAGCAGGTAGGCCATCTCGAAGTTGGACCACTGGCGGTTGCCGCCGCGCCAGCCCATGGCGAGGACGCTGTAGAAGGCCTTGCGCCACCAGGTGGTCGCGCGGTCGCGGATCGTGCCGAGGTCCGGGATCATGCCCATGTACCAGAACAGCGTCGAGACGGTGAAGTAGGTCGAGACCGCGAAGACGTCCCACTCGAGCGGCGAGCGGAACTGCGGCCAGATGCCGTTCTGGTTGGGCAGCGGGAAGAGCCACCAGCCGAACCAGACGCGACCGACGTGGAAGAGCGGGAAGAGGCCGGCGCAGCAGACCGCGAAGATGGTCATGGCCTCGGCCGCGCGGTTGATGGAGGTGCGCCACTTCTGGCGGAGGAGGCAGAGGATCGCCGAGATCAGCGTGCCGGCGTGGCCGATGCCGACCCAGAACACGAAGTTGACGATGGCCCAGCCCCAGCCCACGGGCGAACGGAGGCCCCAGGTGCCGGTGCCGGTCGAGACGAGGTAGCCGAGGCCGATGAACGTGAACGACGCGACGAAGAGCGCGACGCCGAACATGACCTTCCACCAGAGCGGAGTGTCCTCCTCGACGATCGTGCAGACCTTGTCGGTGATCCAGTGGAAGCCGCGGTTGTTGAGGATCAGCGGCGAGCGCGGGAGCTCGGCTGGGCGAACCTTGTCGAGGATCGCGGGGCGCTCCGAGGAGCTGTCGTGGGCGTGAGCCATGGGACGGAGGGTCGTTTAAGGATTATTTGGCGTGGGGCTTGGCGCCGTGGGCGTCACCGTGGGCGGGAGCGGCGTGGGCGTCGCCGTGCGGGGCGCCGTGCGCCTCGCGGCCGGCCATCTCGACGCGCGAGAGCGGGACGAGGTTGGCGCCGGGCATGCGGAGGTTGAGGTTGCGCAGCTTGGCCTGGTAGGTCGTGCGCGGACGGGTGTTGAGGTAGGTCAGCGCGCCGTAGGTGCGGCTCGAAGCCTTGGCCTTGGCGACGCGGGTCTTGGGGTCGGTGATGTCGCCGAACTCGATCGCGCCGGCCGGGCAGGCCTGCTGGCAGGCGACCTTGATGGCGCCGTCGCGGACGTTGATGTCGGCCGAATTGCGGGCGCGGACCTTGGCCTGGATCTTGGCCTCCTGGATGCGCTGGACGCAGTAGGTGCACTTCTCCATGACGCCGCGCATGCGCACGGAGACGTCGGGGTTCTTCTGCAGCTGCGGGAGGTCGGCGGGATCCTTGACCGCCTTCTCGGGTCCGAGGGGGCCTTCGTAGTAGTGGCCGTCGACGCGCTTGTTGAAGTCGAGGAAGTTGAAGCGGCGGACCTTGTACGGGCAGTTGTTCGCGCAGTAGCGGGTGCCGATGCAACGGTTGTAGGCCATCGTGTTGAGGCCCTGGTCGTCGTGGACGGTGGCGTTGGCGGGGCAGACGGTCTCGCACGGGGCGGTCTCGCAATGCATGCACGCGACGCCCATGAAGGTGACCTGCGGGTCCTCGGGGATCGCGTTGCCGGCGGCGGCGCGGCCGTCGAAGAAGTAGCGGTCCAGGCGGATCCAGTGCATGTTGCGGCCCTTGAGCACCTGCTCGCGGCCGACGACGGGGATGTTGTTCTCGGACTGGCACGCGGTCACGCACGCGTTGCAACCGGTGCAGGTGTTGAGGTCGATCGACATGCCCCACTGCTGGAGCTGCGGGAACTTGTCCTCGTGGCCCCGCCAGACGGCGACGTTCGGGGCGACGGTGTGGTCCGGGTGCTCGTAGGCGGAGTTGCCGCGCGGGGTGGTGACCGCCTTCTGGGCGGGCGACATCTTGCCGTCCTTGCCGTAGACGGCGGGCGCGTGGCCGTCGATGCCGAGCTTGGCGAAGTCCTGGTTCTTCTTGAGGTCCTCGACGTTGCCTTCGCGGATGATGTCGCGGCCTTCCATCGACCAGTGGTCCTGCATGTTGCAGACGGCGACGGTGGCGTCCGAGAGCGTGAGCCTGGCGCCCGTGCGGACGGCGGGTTCGGCGGCGGCGACCAGCGGGTAGGCGTCGAAGCCGTTGCCGGTGACGCGGCCGGCGAGGCGTTCGTCGACGCGCGTGGCGACGCGGCCGGCGACGCGACGGCCGAAGCCGAGCTGCAGGCCGATCGTGTGGTCGGCCATGCCGGGCATGATGAAGACGGGACCGGTGACGGACTTGCCGCCCACGGTGACGGTGGCGACGCGGCAGATCAGGCGGCCGTCGACGAGCTGGTTGATGTTCCGGTTGAGCGCGCCGATCTTGTTGATGACCATCGCCTCGGGCTCGATGGCGAGCTTCGCGGCGAACTTCGGGCTGACGAGGATGACGTTCTCCCAGACGGTCTTGGTCATGGGATCCGGAGCCTCGGCGAGCCAGCCGTTGTTGGCCAGGAGGCCGTCGCCGGCGTGGACGCTGGGGAGGAGACGGACTTCGAGGGCGTCGAAGGAGAGGGCCGGCGCCGCGTAGGCGTTGAGCGCGGCGACGCCGACGGACTGGGGCTTGGCCGCGGCGAAGGCGGTGCCGGCGAGCACGCCCTCGGCGAGCCAGGCGGCGAAGGCTTCGTCGGTGACGTTCTTCGAGAGGGAATTGAAGGTCTCGCGGACGAGCGCGTGCGGCTCCCTGTCGGAACCGGCGAAGGGCGCGAGGACGTCGAGCTCGGTGACCGTCGCGAAGAGCGGATCGATCATCGGCTGCACCGGCACGTAAGTGCCGTCGAGCGTGCGGCCGTCGGACCAGCTCTCGAGGTAGTGCGAGGCGGCGAGGAAGGTGCCGGCGGCGGCCTTCACGGCGGCCGAGGTCTCGTCGAAGGACGGACCATGGTAGCCGAGGCGGACGACCTGCTTGGCGGCCTTGATCGCGGCGGCGAAGTTCACGTCGGCCGGCGCGTCGTAGACGGGGTTGCCGCCGAGGATGACGAGAGTCTTGGCCGGCTGGGCGACGAGCGTGGCGAGCGACGCGGCGGCCGGAGCCGGCGCGGCGACGTAACGGACCGCGGCGCCGAGCGCCTGGTTCGCGAGGAAGACGGCGCGATGCGCGTCGGCGGAGAGATGGTCGCCGGCGACGATGAGGGCTTCGCCTTTGGCGGCCTTGACGAGGTCGGCCACGCATTCGGTGACCCACTTGGCGTCGACGTGGATGCCCGAGACCTTCGCCTTGAGGGCGGCGGCGTCGGCGGAACCCTTCTGCGCGAGGACTTCGGCGGCGAAGAGCAGCGCGAGGCCGGAGATGTGCGAGGAGGCGGCGCGGAGACGGTGGTCGGCGGCGGCGCCGGTGAGCGAGAAGACGGACTCGACGACGTAGAGGCGCGTCATCTTCTCGGCCTCGGCGGCCGTGTCGGCACGGCGGGCGGAGGAATAGGCGCGGGTGTCTTCGACGGTCGCGTCATGGGCGCCGAGGAAGTCGCGGTCGAGGCTCAGCACGCGGCGGGCCTTGGCGTAGTCAGGGAGCGCGCGGGCGCCGAGGACGGCGTCGGCGCGGTTCTGGGCGACCGGGGTGTACTCGACCCAGCGGGCCTGCGGGTAGGCGGCCTTGAGGGCGGCGACGAGGCGGGCGCGCGTCGGGGAGGTGGACGGGCGGGCGAGGAAGGCGAGACCGGCGCCGGCGTCGGCCTTGGCCGAGGCGGCGAGGCCGCGGAGGAACGCGCGGGCGGCGGCGACGGAGAGGACGGAACCGTCGGCGGCGAGGGAAGCCTGCGCGCGGTCCGGATCGTACATGTCGAGCACGCTGGCCTGGGCGAACTTCGAGGAGGCGCCGCCGTTGGCGCGGTGGCTCGGATTGCCTTCGATCTTGGTCGGACGATGCTGGTGCGTCTCGACGAGGATCGGCTGGTTGGCGTGTTCGCCGGGGAAGGACGAGGCGTAGTACGTGGCGACGCCGGGGATGGTGTTCTCCGGCTGCTTGGCGTAAGGAAGCGTGTGGTTGCGGGGCTCGCGGCAGCCGGCGAGGCCGAGGCCGGCGAGGCCGAACGAGGCGCCCATGAGCATCAGGAACTCGCGGCGTTCGACGGAGGAGATGGCGGAGGCGCCGTCCAGGAACTCGCGCTCGGCGCGGGTGCGGAACTCGGGCGACTTGTTGCGCTCGTCGAGGCTGCGCCAGTACGAGGGACCGGTCGGCTCGCCGGGCTGGGCCGCGGGGTGTTCGAAGACTTTCTTGCTCATCGGAAAAGGCGTGGGGGATTAGCGGTGGCAGCCCGAGCAGCTCTGGGGAGGATTGACCTTCCAGTCGTGCACGAACTTCGTGCCGTCGGCGGTCTGCTGGGCGGGAGTGGCGGCCTGGTAGGCGAGGTCGGTGACCTTCTCGACCGGACGCAGGACCTGCTCGGGATTGCGGTGGCAATCGAGGCAGAAGGACATGTTCAGGGATTTCTGCTGGCCGACGACGACCTGCTGGTCGATGCGGCCGTGGCACTCGACGCAGCTGACGCCGCGGTTCACGTGGACCGCGTGGTTGAAGTACACGTAGTCGGGCACCTTGTGGACCTTGACCCAGCGGATCGCCTCGCCCGTCTCCATGCTCTTCTTGACGAGCGCCAGCGCGGGGCTGTCGGTCTTCACCTGGCTGTGGCAGTTCCAGCAGGTGTTGGTGGTCGGCACGTTCGAGTGGCCCGACTTGTCCACGTAGTTGTGGCAGTAGCGGCAATCGAGGCCGAGGACCGAATCAGGACCGGCGTGGAAGGAGTGGTCGAAGGCGACGGGCTGGTCGGGCGTGTATCCGACGTTCAGATACTTGTTGGTGGCGTACTCGTTGACCGCGGCGGCCACGACGACGGCGGTGACCAGGAGGCAGACGAGGACCTGGAACGGGGCGGCGTTGATCGCCCGGGAGAAGAAGTTACCGCGGGGGGCCGGGCGGTTGAGGTATTCGAGGAGCTTGCGCATCGCGTTCAGACGAAGGGATTGGCGGGTTTTTTGACCGAAGAAGCACGAAAGGCGGCAACCCTTCGCAATCCAAATTTGAGGGGTTTTAGTCGCTTTTCTATGGTTCCCTGTGGATGAGGGCTATGATTGGGTGTGAATGGGTTGTGATTAGATAAATTAAGTCTTTAAATATCAGTATTTTACAAAGTTTAGAATTATTCTAAGAAAGACACCCCTCCCCTGCCCATTGCTTGCTCGTTTCCAAACTATTAGGCCAGCCGACGGAAACCCCCAGAGAGGCTTATCCGTTGGCTGGCCTATGCGGGTCGGGGACCTTGATCAGCGGCTCAGGGACTTCGCGGCGCTGCGGACGAGGTCCACGAAGCTCTTGGCCTCGAGGGAGGCGCCGCCGATCAGGCCGCCGTCGATGTCATGCTCGGCGAGGAGGGCGTCGGCGTTGTCCGGCTTCATCGAGCCGCCGTAGAGGATGCGCACGCGGGCCGCGGTCTCGGCGCCGAACTGGCTGACGAGCAGCGAGCGGATGAAGGCGTGGACCTCCTGGGCCATGGCCGGGGTGGCGGTCTTGCCGGTGCCGATCGCCCAGACGGGCTCGTAGGCGATGATGACCTGTTCGGCCTTGCCCGCGGGGACGCCGGCGAGACCGAGCTCGACCTGACGCTTCACCACGGCGTTCGTGGTGCCGGCTTCGCGCTCCGAGAGCAGCTCGCCGACGCAGAGGATGGGCTTGAGGGACGCGGCCAAGGCGGCGTTGACCTTGCGGTTGATGAAGGCGTCGTCTTCGCCGAACAGGCTGCGTCGCTCGCTGTGGCCGAGGATCACGTAGCCGACGTGCAGGTCGCGGAGCATCGCGGCCGAGACTTCGCCGGTGAAGGCGCCGTTGGCCTTGTCGTGCATGTTCTGGGCGCCGACGGCGAGGTGGGTGCCTTCGGCGGCCGCGCTCACCGCGGAGAGCGCGGTGAAGGGCGGGCAGAGGACCACCTGGACGGCGGACTCGATGCCGACGGCGGCGGCGATGGCCTTGGCGAGCTCGGTGCCTTCGGTGGCCGTCTTGTTCATCTTCCAGTTACCGGCGATGAGGGGGGTGCGGGCGGACATGGGTGTGGTGCGGATGTGTGTGGATGAGGTTCCGGAGGGGGTCAGGCCGAGAGCGCCGCGACGCCGGGGAGGGTCTTGCCTTCGAGGTACTCGAGGGAGGCGCCGCCGCCGGTCGAGCAATGCGAGACCTTGGCGTCGACGCCGAACTTCTTGGCCGCGGTGGCGGTGTCGCCGCCGCCGACGATGGTGATCGCGCCGCGTTCCGTGGCCTTGGCCACGGCCGCCGCCATGGCCTTGGAGCCGACGGCGAACTTCTCGAATTCGAACACGCCGCACGGGCCGTTCCAGACCACCGTGCCGGCGCGGCCGATGGCGGCCTCATAGAGTTTGATGGACTCGGGACCGCAGTCCATGCCTTCCCAGCCGGCGGGGATGCCGGACTGCATGGTGGCGGGCCGGGTGTTGGAATCAGGGGAGAACTTGTCGCCGCAGACGAAGTCGACCGGGAGCGTGACCTTCACGCCGCGGGCCTTGGCCTTGTCGAGCAGCTCCTGGACGATCTTGGCGCCTTCGGCGTCGAAGAGGGAGTTGCCGATCTCCATGCCGTCGCAGACCTTGCGGAAGGTGTAGGCCATGCCGCCGCCGATGATGATCTCGTCGGCCTTCTCGATGAGGTTGCGGATGAGGGGGATCTTGTCGGCGATCTTGGCGCCGCCGAGGATGGCGAGGAGCGGGCGTTGCGGGTTGTTGAGCACGGTGTCGAAGGCCTTGAGCTCGGCTTCGAGCAGGAAACCGGCGGCCTTGCGGGGCAGATTGACGCCGACCATCGAGGAGTGGGCGCGGTGGGCGGTGCCGAAGGCGTCGTTCACGTAGACGTCGCCCAGACGCGAGAGAGAGGCCCTGAATTCGGCCACTTCGGCGGGGTCGGCCTTCTGGCTGGTGCCGTCCTCGAGCTTCACCTTGCCCTCTTCCTCGATGTGGAAGCGCAGGTTCTCGAGGAGCAGGATCTCGCCGGGCTTGAGGGCCTTGGCGGCGGCTTCGGCCTCGGCGCCCACGCAGGCGGCGACGAACTTCACCGGCTTGCCGAGGAGCTTCTCGAGCTCGGCGGCCACGGGGCGGAGGGAGAACTTCTCGACGACCTTGCCGTCCGGACGGCCGAGGTGGGACATCAGCACCAGGGAGGCGCCGCCTTCGAGCAGGAACTTGATCGTCGGCAGGGCCGCGGCGATGCGCTGGGTATTCGTGATGGCGCCGGTCTTCTTGTCCTGGGGGACGTTGAAGTCGACACGGACGAGGACACGCTGGCCCTGGACGGAGCCGAGTTCGCGGAGGGTAGGAGCAGGCATGGTGGTGAAAGGCAGCAGAGAAAGGCGTAAGCCGAGGGGTGGGAAGAACAAACCGCCCACGGCCTCGCAAACCGTCGTAACCGCCCCACCCCACCCCGTCCGGAGCCCAAAACAAGACAGGCGGCCCGGATGGGCCGCCTGTCGCGGAAGAACCTGAGCCGGGCTCAGAGCTTGGCCGTGACCTTGCCCAGGAGCTCGACGACGCGGTTGGAGTAGCCCCACTCGTTGTCGTACCAGCTGATGAGCTTGAAGAAGTTCTTGTTCAGCTCGATCGAGGAACCGGCGTCGAAGATCGACGAGTTCTTGTCGTGGATGAAGTCCGCGGAGACGACTTCGTCCTCGGTGTAGGCCAGGATGCCCTTCATGTAGGTCTCGGACGCCTTCTTGAGGGCGGCCTTGATCTCGGCGAGGGAGGTGTCCTTGGTGGTCTTGACGGTGAGGTCGACGACCGAGACGGTCGGGGTCGGGACGCGGAAGGCCATGCCGGTCAGCTTACCCTTCACTTCCGGGAGGACGAGGGCGACGGCACGGGCGGCGCCGGTGGCGGACGGGATGATGTTCTGGGCGGCGGTACGGCCACCCTTCCAGTCCTTCTTGGACGGACCGTCGACGGTCTTCTGGGTCGCGGTGTAGGCGTGGACGGTGGTCATCAGGCCTTCGGCGACGCCGAAGCCTTCCTTCAGCAGCACGTGGACGAGCGGCGCGAGGCAGTTCGTGGTGCAGGAGGCGTTGGAGATGATGTGGTGCTTCTGGGCGTCGTACTTGTCGTCGTTCACGCCGATGACGACGGTGATGTCCTCGTCCTTGGCCGGGGCGGAGATGATGACCTTCTTGGCGCCGGCGTCGAGGTGGCCCTTGGCCTTGGCGGCTTCGGTGAACAGGCCGGTGGACTCGATGACGACCTGGACGCCGAGCTTACCCCAGGGGAGTTCGGCCGGGGTCTTGGCGGAGACGACGAGGATCTCCTTGCCGTTCACGACGAGGACGTCGTCCTCGGCCTTGTCCGGGGAGGACTTCTTGGAGGAGACGGTGCCGTTGAAGCGGCCCTGGGTGGAGTCGTACTTCAGGAGGTAGGCGAGGTTGTCCGCAGGGACGATGTCGCCGACGGCGACGACGTCGAAGGTCGTGCCGAGGTGGCCCTGTTCGACGAGGGCGCGGAAGACGAGACGGCCGATGCGGCCGAATCCGTTGATAGCTACTTTGGTGGCCATGGTATGGTGTGTGAGAATGGGAGGAGGACGGGCGGGAAAGGGATGAAAAAGGCCCTGCCGCCCCGCATTGGCAAGCGAGAATGCGAATCAGGCCCCGGCGGACCAGACGGCGGCGGCCAAAGGCGGCAGGATGACCCGGTCCCCCTCGATCCGCGGCACGGGCCCAGGGGCATGCAGGCAGGAGGGGAACGGCGAAAGCACCACGGGCGTCCAGTCCCCGGTCCGCGGCAAGGCGAGGGCGACTTCCCGGTCATGCGGATTGCAGGCCAGGAGCACCCGCGCCGGCCCGAGCAGTCCGTCGGCGTTGAGGACGGCGACGAAGGCCTCCCCGTCGGCCTGATGGGTGACCCGCATCCAGCCCGGGGACACGGCCGCGCGCGGGCGCAGGCCGGCGCCGGCCGCCGAGAGGCGGAAGCCGACCAGCCGGGCGACGAACTCGTGCTCGGACCGGAAACGCTCGCGGCGCACGGGATCCAGGCGGTTGAGGTCGCCGCGGCGCCAGGTATTGCTCACGCCGCGCTTGGTCGCGAGGAAATCCTGGCCGGCGCAGAGCATCGGCACGCCGGCGGAGCAGAGCAGGATCGCGTGCATGAGGCGCGTGCGCAGGACGTCGCGGGGCGCCGGATCGAGGGCGTCGCCGCCCGCGCGCTCGGTGATGCGGTCGAGCCAGGCCATGTCGTCGTGCGACTGCGCGTATCGCAGCCGCGCCGAGGGCCGGAAGGCGCACGCCGCCACGTGGTGGAGCAGGTCCGCCGCGCGCGCGTGTCCGCGCACGTAGGCGGGAAGGAATTCGCGGAAAGCGTCGTCCCAGCTGGTCCAGCTGGTGTGGTCGAGGTCGCGCGCGGTGTGCCCGCGGAAGCTCCAGGGCTCGGCGATGAGGATCTTGTGCGGCGCGCGGAAGCGGAAGTCGGCCTCGATCTCGCGCAGCAGCGGCGTGCCCAGCAGCTCGGCGAGGTCGAGCCGGACGCCGTCGACGCCGAGCACCTCGGTCCAGTGACGCAGCGCGGCGTGCACGAGCCGCTTGAACATCGGCGCCTCGGCGCGCACGTCGTTGCCGCAGCCGCTCCAGTTGGTGAGCCGTCCCTGCGGGTCGACGCGGTAATAATACGGGGCGTCGATCGCGCCGAGGCCGTTGGGGGCGCCGAAATGGTTCAGCACGACGTCCATGATGACGGCGAGCCCGGCCTCATGGCAGGCGCGCACGAGGTCGCGGAACTCCTCCATCGCGACGACGCCGGGCGCGGAGGCGTAAGGGTTCGCGACGCCGAAGGCGCTGACCGGCATGTAACCCCAGTGATATTCCGCCTTGTCCGCGTGCTCGAACTCGGCGCAGGGCAGGAGTTCGAGGGCGTTGACGCCGAGGGCGCGCAGGTAGTTGCCCCGCGAGCGCACGTAGCGGGCGAGGTCGCGGTAGCCGCCGGCCGCCGGCGAGCCTTCGGCCAGGCCGAGCAGGTCGCGGAGGTGGCCTTCGAGGATGACCAGGTCCTCGACCGCCGGCGGGACGAAGCCGTCGGCGAAGGGCCGCAACGCGTCCGGGCCGACGACGAGGCCCGCGACCTGGCCGGGGCCGACGACCGCGCGGGCCCACGGGTCGACGATGTCGGCGCCGCCGAAACGCTCGCCGACCGGATCGCCGTCGGGCGAGGAGACCTGCAGCCAATAATGGGCCCCGGTGAGGTTTTCCGGCCACGTCGCCGACCAGGCGCCCTGCCCTTCGGGCTTGAGCGCCAGCAGGCGCGTGGCGCCGCCGTCCGCGGGCCGCCAGGTGACTTCGACCGCGCGGGCGCGGGGCGCGAACACCCGGAAGGTCGTCGTCCGCGGGCCGACCGTCGCGCCGAACCCGCCCGCCGGCTCGAGCACGTCGAGCGGCTCCGAAGCGAGGATGTCGCCCAGTTCCAGCAGCTCGGGCGTCGCGTAGACCATGCGCACCGGCGCGGCGCTCGGATCGACGTCGGCCGCGTGGAAGCGGAAGACATGGCGGTCGGTGCGCCGACGCGAGATCACGAGGTTGCGATGATTGGCTTCGTCGCGCCTCACGTTGTCGGCGTCGTGCGACGGCTCGAGCCAGCGACCGCCTTCGCGGAGGAACTTGAAGACGGTCTCCTCCGCCTCGCCGAGGACTTCGGCGAGATCCGCGGCGAGCTCGAAGCCTTCGGCGCCGGCGACGCAGACCGGACGGAGCCGCCAGCGTTCCATGTCGACGGCGCGACCCCAGTCATTGAAGGGTCCGGCCACGCTGAGGTCGCCGGCGGCGGCCTCGGGACAGAGCGCCTTCCAGAAGAAGAAATGGACCCGGTCCGCTTCGATCCAATGGCCCGCGCGGCAGGCCCAGGCGCGGACGTCCGCCGGCTCGAGCAAGGTCAGCCGGGCCGGCGGGTTCAAGGACAGGGGCGGCAGGCCCGGGCAGGTCCAATCACGGGCGAGCGCGACCAAGCCGGAGACCTTCGTCTCCCAGCGGGCGCTGGCCAGCTCACGCGTCATGCCCCCAAGAGGAAGGACCGGGAAAAAATTGGCGAGCAAAAGCGGGCTTCCCTCCCGGCCGCCGGCCGCCCACGATGCGGGCGTGGACATCAGCGTACTCGTGAGCGACTGGGCGGGTCACCGCCTCCTGGATTCCGGCGACGGCTTCAAGCTGGAGGAGATCGGCGGCGTCCGGATGATCCGGAGCGAGCCCAAGGCCTGGTGGGCCAAGTCCCTGCCCGCCGCCGAGTGGGCCCGCGCCGTGGCCGAGCACGAAGAAGGCGGCCGCGAAGGCCGTTGGAAGCTGAAGGGCAACTGCCCCAAGGAATGGGAGACGCAGCTCGGCAAGCTCCGCTTCCAGCTGCGGTTCATGGATAATTCCAAGCAGTTCGGCGTCTTCGCCGAACAGTCCCCGCACTGGAAGTGGGTCGCCGGACGCCCGCAGAAGCGCGAACCGCGGCCCCGCTTGCTCAACCTTTTCGGCTACACCGGGGCGGCCTCCCTCAACGCCGCCCAGGCCGGCTGGCACGTCACCCACGTCGACGCCTCCAAGCCCGCGGTGGCCTGGGGCCGTCGCAACCAGGAACTTTCCGGCCTGGCCCAGGAGCCGATCCGTTGGATCATCGAGGACGCGATGACGTTCGTGAAACGCGAAGTCAAACGCGGCAACCAGTACGAGGCCATCATGCTCGACCCGCCCGCCTTCGGCCGCGGCCCGACCGGCGAGTTCTGGAAAGTCGAGCGCGACCTCGCTCCCCTGCTGCGCGCCTGCCGCGAACTGCTCTCCCCGCAGGCCCAGTTCGTGATCCTGACGGTCTACACCATCGACGCGTCGTCCATCCTCTGCCACAACCTGCTCGAGGAAGTCACCCGCGGCCTGGGCGGCCGGGTCGACATCGGCGAGCTCGCCCTGAAGCAGGAGAACAACGGCCGCCTGCTGCCGTTGTCCCTCTGGGGCCGCTGGACCGCCGGCCATCAGGCCTGACCGCCCGGGTCTCATTCGGCCCGGTTTGCTTTAATTGGTTTCCAAAGCATAGGTTTACGCATCTAAATGGACGCGTGAGCCTAGTCCCCGACCAAGCTACCTTCCGCCAGTTGGCCCAGCAGTCCGACCTGATCCCGGTCTGCCTGGACCTCATGGCCGATCTGGAGACGCCGGTCTCGGTCTACGCCCGCCTCCGCGCCCTCGGCTCCCCCTTTCTGTTCGAATCCGTCACGGGGGGCGACAAGCTGGGTCGCTACAGCTTCTGCGGCGCCGCGCCGGCCCTGACCCTGACCGCCTGGGAAGACCGGACCGAGATCGTCCGTCGGGACGGCTCCCAGGAGACCATCCCCACCCCGGCGGATCCGCTCACCTTGGTGAAGAAGGAACTCTCCGGCCTGCGCGTCGCCAAGGTCCCCGGCCTGCCCCCGTTCGTCGGCGGCATGGTCGGCATGGTCGGCTACGAATACGTCCACCGGATCGAGCCCACCGTCCCGAAGCCCGCCAAGGATCCGGCCGGCACGCCCCTGCTCCATTTCATGCTGGTCGACCGCGTCGTCGCCTTCGACAACGCCCGCCAGACCCTCCGCCTCATCGTCAACGCCCGCGTGAAGTCTCCGGCCGACGCCGACGCCGCCTGGAACGCCGCCCGCCAGGAACTCGAGACGCTCCGCGCCGTGGTGACCGGGCCGCGCGCCGCCGTGGCCGCCGAACTCCCGGCCGCCGCCGAACTGGCCACGGGCCAGGCCAACTTCAGCCAGGCCGACTTCGAAGCCGCCATCCGCCGCACCCAGGAATACGTCCGCGCCGGCGACTGCGTGCAGGTGGTGCTCTCGCGGCGCACCGACGTCGCGTTCAAGGGCGATCCGCTCGACCTCTACCGCGTGCTGCGCCACGTGAACCCCTCGCCTTACATGTTCGTCCTGGAGACGGGCCGCGGGTTCGACGTCGTCGGCGCCTCGCCGGAAGTGAACGTCCGCCTCACCGGCCGGCTCTGCGAGATCCGGCCGATCGCCGGCACGCGTCCGCGCGGCGCCGACGAAGCCGCCGACCGCCAGCTCGAGGCCGACCTGCTGGCCGACCCGAAGGAACGCTCCGAGCACCTGATGCTCGTCGACCTCGCGCGCAATGACCTCGGCCGCGTCTGCGTCCCCGGCACGGTGCAGGTGCCCGACTACGCGATCGTGGAACGGTATTCGCACGTGATGCACATCGTCTCACAGGTCGAAGGCCGGCTCGCCCCCGGGAAGGACGCCTTCGACCTCTTCCGCGCCACCTTCCCCGCCGGCACCCTGTCCGGCGCCCCCAAGGTCCGCGCCATGCAGGTGATCTCCGAACTCGAAGGCGAACGGCGCGGCGTCTACGGCGGCGCGGTCGGCTACTTCGGCTTCGATGGCGGCCACGACTCCTGCATCGTCATCCGCACCGCCTCGCTCCGCGCCGGCGTCGCCAGCATCCAGGCGGGCGCCGGCGTCGTCGCCGACTCCGTCCCGACTTCCGAATACGAAGAGACCATCAACAAGTCCAAGAGCGTCCTCCGCGCCCTCGGACTCGCCGCCGGCCTGCGCTCCTGAGAAGACCCGCTGTGCCCAAGTCCAAGCCCAAGAAAAGCGTCCCCGCCAAGGCCAAGCCTCCGGCGAAGGCCGCGAAGCCGGGCCGGACCAAGCCGCCGGTCGCGGCCACACCGGCGAAGCCGTCGCGGCCGCCGAAGAAAAACGTCGCGGCCGCCCCCGCGCTGCCGTCGAAGAAGCCCGCGCTCCCTGAGGCCAATGTTCGCCCTACCCCTACCCCTACCCCTGCCCCTACCCCTGACAGGGACACCGACCCCACCGAACCCGGCCTGCCGTGGGAAGAGCTGTCCACGGAAGAGCGTTCGCCGATCCGTTACTACCTCGACCAGATCGGCAAGACGCCGCTGCTGACGCTCGAGCAAGAGACCGCCCTGGCCCGGCGCGTCCTCAAGGGCGACGAGGAAGCGCGCCAGCAGATGATCCAGGCCAACCTGCGCCTGGTCGTCCGCATCGCCAAGGATTACGACAACTTCGGCCTGTCGCTGATGGACCTCATCAGCGAAGGCAACTTCGGCCTCATCAAGGCGGTCGAACGCTTCGACCCCGACAAGGGCGGCAAGCTCAGCACCTACGCCTCGTGGTGGATCAAGCAGGCCATCAAGCGCGCGCTGGCGACCAGCGGGAAGACCATCCGCCTGCCGGTCCACATGGTCGACCGCATCGCGCAGATGCGCCGCGTGACCAACCAGCTCGCCGCCGAGCTCGGCCGCGAGCCGCATAACGAGGAGATCGCGATGGCGATGGAGATCCCCCTCGCGAAGGTCGTCCACATGAAGTCGGTCGCGAACCGCGCGGCCTCGCTCGACCAGCCGGTCGGCGAAGAAGGCGACGCCACCTTGGGCGACCTGGTCAAGGACGAGTCCGAGCGCACCCCTTTCGAGACCCTCCGCGGCAAGTCCGACAACGACGAGATCGCCACGATGCTCGCCGCGCTCGAGCCCCGCGAAGCCGAGATCCTCACGCACCGCTTCGGCCTGAACGGCGAAAGCCCGCTCACGCTCGAAGAGGTCGGCGAACGCTTCAAGCTCACCCGCGAACGCGTCCGCCAGCTCCAGCAGTCCGCCCTGATGCAGCTCCGTCGCATCATGACCGAACGCCAGAAGCTGCTGACGCCGGAGGACGTGCGGAAGAACCAACTGGCCGCGGCGCGTTCCGAAGTCCTCGGCGAATTCTTCCGTTCCAAGGGCCTCGGCCCGACCCCGCCCAAGGGCCGCCCCGACCGCACCGGCCTCTGACCTGCCTGTTTTTGGCAGGCGGTGCCTAAGTTAGCCCTCCAGTCCTGAGGTTTTTGACCATCCTCCAGCCGTCCTCGGGATGGCAGGGGTCTTGCTTACTTCTAGGCATGATCCTGTCCGACTACAAAGGGGCCGACCTCTTCGACGAACTCGTCGACGAGCACGGCGCGATCCGTCCCTACTACCGCGGCGTGGCCGACAAACTGTCGGGGCTAGGCCACGAGGAGCTCAACCAGAAGCTGCGCAGCCTCGAGCTGCTCTTCCTGAAGCAGGGCATCACCTTCACGGTCTACGGCGACGAGAAAGGCACGGAGCGCGTCTTCCCCTTCGACCCTTTCCCGCGGGTCATCCCCGCCGCCGAGTGGGAACACATCGAGGCGGGCCTGGTGCAGCGCATCACCGCGCTGAACCTCTTCCTCTACGACGTCTACCATGAGCAGCGCATCATCAAGGACGGCGTGATCCCCCCGGAAGTCGTCTTCGGCGCCTCCCACTACCGGCCGGAGTTCGTCGGCGTCTCCGTCCCCAAGGACGCCTACGTGCACGTCTGCGGGACGGACCTCATCCGCGACCGCGACGGCCGCTACCTGGTCCTGGAAGACAACGGACGCTGCCCCTCCGGCGTCTCCTACGTCCTCGAGAACCGCGCGGCGATGAAGCGCGTCTTCCCCCAGCTGTTCGGCGCCAACGGCGTGCGCCCCGTCGACACCTACCCCGCCGACCTCCTCGCCACGCTCCGGCACGTCGCCCCGCGGGCGAACCCCAACCCGAACGTGGTCCTGCTCACCCCGGGCGTCCACAACAGCGCCTACTTCGAGCATTCCTTCCTGGCCCGCCAGATGAGCATCGAGATCGTCGAAGGCCGCGACCTCATCGCCCTCGACGGGTTCGTCTACATGCGGACGACCCGCGGCCTGCGCCAGGTCGACGTCATCTACCGGCGGATCGACGACGACTTCCTCGACCCGCAGGTGTTCCGCAAGGACTCCTGCCTCGGCGTCCCCGGCCTCGTCGACGCCGTCCGCCGCGGCAACGTGGCCCTCGCCAACGCCATCGGCACCGGCGTGGCCGACGACAAGGTCACCTACGCCTACGTGCCGGACATGATCCGCTACTACCTCTGCCAGGAGCCGATCCTCGACCAGGTGCCGACCTACCTCGCCTGGCGCGACGCCGACAAGAAATACATCCTGGAGAACCTCCCCACGCTCGTCGTGAAGGCCGCCAACGAGAGCGGCGGTTACGGCATGCTGATCGGCCCGGTCGCCAGCCGGGCGCAGCTCGCCGAGTTCCACGACAAGGTCTCGCGCCACCCGCGCAACTACATCGCCCAGCCGGTGGTGAATTTCTCCCAGCACCCCACCCTCGTCGACGGCGGCCTCGAAGGCCGGCACGTCGACCTCCGCCCCTTCGTGCTGTGGGGCGACACGGTCAAGGTGCTGCCCGGCGGCCTCACCCGGGTCGCCCTCACGCGCGGCTCCCTCGTGGTCAATTCCTCTCAGGGCGGCGGCAGCAAAGACACCTGGGTCCTCGCGGCCTGACCGACGCCGATGATGCTTTCCAGGGTCGCCGACCACCAATACTGGATGGCCCGCCAGATGGAACGGGCCGAGAACCTCGCCCGGCTCGTCCGCGTCTCCGAGGAGATGCTGCTCGACGACGAGACGCTGGGCCGGGGCAGCGCGCATGAGTACTGGACGCCGGTCCTGGCGGCCACCGCGATGGAAGGCGCCTTCCGTTCGCTCTACCCCGACCCCCGGAGCGGCGACGTGGCCCGTTTCCTGACCCTCGACCTACGCAACCCCGACTCGATCCTTTCCTGCATCCGCCAGGCCCGCGAAAACGCCCGCTCCGTCCGCGACAAGATCTCCGACGAGATGTGGTCGGAGATCAACGCGCTCAACCTCTTCGTGACCTCCCCGGAGGGCCTCGAGCTGCTCGAGCGTTTCCCGCAGGCCTATTACGAGAAGATCATCTCCTCCTCGATGCTCTTCGACGGGATCACCGACGCCACGCTGACCCGCGACGAGGGCTGGAACTTCCTGCAGCTGGGCCGGCTGCTCGAACGGGCGGACATGACGAGCCGCTTCCTGGACATCCGCTCCCAGACCCAGCCTTCGGCCGTCGATTCGGCCCTGGAATCCCTCCAATGGGGCGCGGTCCTGCGCGCCTGCAGCGCCCATGCCGGCTACCGGCGGGTCCACGGCGGCGAGATCAGCGTCGAAGGGGTCGTCGACCTGCTGCTTTTCTCCAATGAGTTCCCGCGCTCCGTCCGGCACTGCATCCGCCGGGCGGACGAAGTCCTGCACGACATCTCGGGCACGCCCACCGGGCGCTACTCCAACGCCTGCGAGAAGATCACGGGCGCCCTGCTCGCCCGGCTGAGCTTCGCCGGACCGCCCGAGGTGATGGCGCGCGGACTGCATGCCTATATCGACGAGCTGCAGGTCCAGCTCAACGCCGCCGGCCAGGCCGTCTTCGAGAGTTACGTGCTGCTGCCCGGCGAGGTCGACCGGCACTTCCCGCGAGGAACCCGCCCCGAGTCGCTTTCCGACTGGCAACGCGAACAACAGCAGCAACAGCAGCAGTAAGGGCGACGCGACCATGAAGCTCCGCATCCTGCACCGCACCGAGTACCGGTACGCCCTGCCGGTCCGCAACAACGCCAACGAACTCCGCGTCACACCCCTCACGAACCTGCGGCAGAAACTCGGCCTCCACCTGGTCCGGGTCCTGCCGGCGGTGCGGATGCGCCGCTACCCCGACCTCTACCGCAACCCGGTGCACCTCTTCGAGGTCGAGGAACCCCATAAAGAGCTCATCATCGACGTCTCCAGCGTGGTGGAGACCGTCCCGACGCCGGTAGCGGCCATCCCGACGGACCTCCCGCTGTCGGCGGTGCGGGCGGAAGAGATCGTCGAGACCTTCCAGCCCTATCTGCAATCCGACGGACCCGTCCGTATCACGCCGGAGATCTGGCGCGCGGCCGTGGACGTCGAAAAAGACCGGGGCGACCTGTTCTCCGTGGTCATCGGGCTCATGGACTTCATCCACGCCACCTGCCGTTACGTGCCCGGGGCGACGCATATCGGCACGAATACCGAGGAATTCTTCGCCAAACCCCAGGGGGTCTGCCAGGATTACGCGCACCTGCTGCTGGCCCTCGCCCGCTCCATCGGGATTCCGGCCCGCTATGTCTGCGGTTATGTCTATGACGCCAAGCGCGGCGACGTCATCGGCAGTCACGCTTCCCACGCCTGGTGCGAGGTCTGGTTGCCCGGTCATGGCTGGCTGGGCGTCGATCCGACCAACCGGAAAGTCATCCATGAGGCCTATGTCGCCTCGGCGGTGGGGCGTGATTATCGCGACGCCACTCCCGTGAGCGGCAGTTATTGGGGCGGCGGCGACCGCGAGATGCGGGTCACCGTGCACGTCGAAGCGAAATAAGCCGAATAATCGGGACACCCGGACAACAAAAAGGGCCCCGTTGCCGGGGCCCTTAGGTCAGCCTCTAATCCGAAGATTAGAAGTTGTAGCGGACGGTGACGGAGGTCTGCTCGTCGGA
>VHCL01000009.1 GCA_016871725.1 Verrucomicrobiota bacterium
GGTCAAGGGGCCAGAAGTCCCCGTGGGGTATTTTATGAACGAAATAATCATTTAATGATTAAATGAGCGATTTTAACCGTTAAAGGATCAACATGGCGTCCCCGTAACTGAAGAACCGGTATTCCTGCCGGATGGCCTCGGCATAGATTTCCTTCAGCCAGGCCACCCCGGAGGGGTCCCCCGGGGTCAGGAAGACCCCGACCAAGCAGAGGAGGGTCGACTTGGGGAGGTGGAAGTTGGTCAGGAGGTGCTCGCAGCAGCCCAGGGTGTCGCCGGGTTGGATGTAGATCGAGGCCTCGGAGACGAAGTCGCCCTCGTGGGCGAACCCGGGGACCTTCCGCAGGGCGTCTTCGCTGGCGCGCACGGACGTGGTGCCGATCGCCAGACGGGGACGGCGCTCCCGCAGGGCCTGCAGGGTCCGGGCCGGGATCCGGTAGGTCTCCGCGTGCATGACGTGCGTGGTGATGTCCGTCGCGGTGACGGGCTGGAAGGTCCCGGGGCCGACATCGAGCACGAGATCAAACGCCTCATGGCCGCGCGCCTTGAGGATCTCCAGCAGCTCCGGCGTGAAGTGCAGCCCGGCCGTGGGCGCGGCCGCCGCCCGCGCGGCCTTGGGGTCCGCGTAGACGGTCTGATAACGCTCGGCATCGTCCGTGGGCGCGAGCCCGCGCTCCTTGCGCGCTTCGACGATGTAAGGCGGCAGCGGGATCTCGCCGAGGCGTTCGGCGAGGTCCTGCACCGTCTCGCCGGGCGGGAGGTCGAAGCGCACGCGGTATTCGCCGTGCGCGTTCTCGACCGCGACGGCGCGTCGGCCGTCGACGAGGAAACCGGCGGCGTCGCCGGCGCGCTTGCCGGGCCGGAGCATGCACCACCATTCGAGCGGATCGAGCGTCGGACGCAGGAGCAGGCACTCGACCTTGCCGCCGGTGGGACGCACGCCGAAGAGGCGTGCCTTCAGCACGGAGACGTTATTGCGGATGAGCACGGTGCCCGGCGGCAGGAGCTCCGGCAGGTCGCTGAAACGGCGATGCTCGATCGTCCGCGTGGCGCGGCGCACGACGAGCAGGCGCGAGGCGTCGCGCCGCGCGGCGGGCGTGGCGGCGATGCGTTCGGGCGGGAGGTCGAAGTCCAGCTCTTCGAGGCGCATCGTTCAGGCTCCGGTCTTGGGCGGGGTGATCAGCAGCTGGCCGTCGATCGCGCGGAGAGGCATGAACTCCGCGCCAGGCGGGGCTTTCCGCAGTTCTTCCTCCACCGCGGACAGCTTGGCGTCCATGTCGTCGATGCGGGCCACGAACACGGCCTCCGGCGTGGAAGGCGTGGCGCAGGCGCCGTATTCGCGCATGGTGTGATGCGAGAGGATGACGTGCTCGAGACGCTCCATCAGCGAGGCTTCGAGGCCGACCTTGGTGCCGTGGGCGCGCACGATGAAGGCGCCGAGGACGAGGTGGCCGTGCAGGTTGCCGGCGCGGGTGAAACCGGCCTTGGCCATGCCGGGCTCGAGGCGCGAATACTCCTGCACCTTGCCCATGTCGTGCAGCACGATGCCGGCGACGGAGAGGGAATGATCGACCTTCGGATAGAGCGGCAGGAGGGCTTCGGCGCACTTGGCCATGCGCAGGGTGTGCTCCAGCAGGCCATGGCGGTAGGCATGGTGCATGCCGAGGGCCGCGACGGCGTCGTAGAAGCGCTCGCCGTGCTCTTCCAAAGCGGATTCGACGGTCGCGCGCAGGCCGGCGTGGGGGATGCGGCTGACGATGCCGAGCAGGTCGGCCTTCATCTTCACGGGGTCATGCTGCGAGACCGGCGTGAGGCGCCCCATGATCGCAGGGTCGGAACGCTCGGCGTCGGTGACCGGGGCGAGGGCATCCACCTTGAGGTCGGGGCGGCCGTTGAAATCGCCGACGACCCCGCCCACGCGGACGACCGCGCCGGCCTTGAGGGTGACGAGCACCGGCTTGACGGGGGAATCGCCGAAGACGCGGATCTTGATGTCGTCCGTGGCGTCCGCGATGACGGCCTCGTAATAGGTCGAACCGGTCTTGGCGGTCTTGGTGGCGATGTCACCCAGGGCGCAGATGGCCTGGAAGCGCGAGCCGACCGGGGAGGTCTTGCTTTCGCGGAGGGTCAGGAGGATTTCGGACATGGGGCGAGAGTGGCGGAGGGATGAAGGTGGGAAAGGAAAATGAGATGAATGGGGAGGACTGAGTGGAGGCCTGAGTTGAGGACTGCATGGAGGGCTGAATGGATGAAATCCTCGAGGGAACCCGCTGGCAGGCTGGCCGGTTGACAAGGCAGTTACTGGTAGGGGCGCGACGGTGTCGCGACCGCCTGTGCAAAAGTGGAAAAATGAGAGTATGGAGTTTGGAGTATCGAGTATAGGGAGGGCCAAAAACACAGGTGGCGGGTGGAAGCCCCGGGTGGTAGGTGGCGGGAAAGGTAGGGATGCGATTACATCGCATCCGTTGGGTTTCAGAGCGGACGCGATGCCATCGCGCCCCTACCCCAAGACAAGGCTGACCGGACGGGTCAGCCCTACCCAGGCACCTCCCCGTGTCCCCTTGCCCACGTGCCCACTTGCCCCCTAACTAGGGGAATGCTCCGCCCCCTCCTCGCCCTGCTCCTCGCCTCGGTGGCCGCCCTCGCCGCCGAGCCTAACCGCGCCTTGGTCTTCTCGAAGACCGCCGGCTTCCGTCACAAGGATTCGATCCCGCTCGGCAACGCCCTGTTGGCCCAGCAGTTGAAGGCCCAAGGCCTCGAAGTCGAGATCACCGAAGACGCCGCGGTCTTCACCGCCGAGAATCTGGCCAAGGTCCGCGTGGTGGCGTTCATGAGCACGACGGGCGATGTGATGGGCGACGTCCTGCCCAAGGACGCTTCCAAGGCAGCCAAGGACGCCAACGCCAAGGTGGCCGAGGCCCGTCGCGCGGCCTTCCAGGCCTGGATGGAGAACGGCGGCGCGTTCGTCGGCGTGCATGCGGCTTCTGATGCCGGCGCGGCCGACAAATACTGGCCGTGGTTCGCCCACATGGTCGGCGGCCTCTTCGCCGGCCACCCGGCCCAGCAGGTCGCGATCCTGCGTCCCATCGTCAAAGATCACCCCGCCAACGCCCACCTCGGCGCCGAGTGGAAGCGCAAGGACGAGTGGTACTCCTTCCGCAATCTCGCCCAGGACAACGTCGTGCTCCTGGAGATCGACGAAAAGTCCTACGCCCCGCAGAAGGGCAAGGAGATGGGCGACCATCACCCGATGACCTGGTGCAAGGAAGTCGGCAAGGGCCGCATGTTCTACACCGCCCTCGGCCACACCAAGGAATCGTTCGCGGAACCGGACTTCATCAAGCACCTCGACGGAGGCGTGCGGTGGGTGCTGAAGAAGTAGAGTATAACGAGAGTATAGAGTCTGGAGTATTGAGTATCGGGTAAATGATGCCCCGTTAGTTGACCCGTTGGCCGGTTGACAAGGGAGGCACGCGATGCACGAGAGGCCCGGAGGCTCAGTGGCCCGGTTGATCAGAAATCGCCGGCTTCGGTCTGCCGTGACTGAAAGCCGAAATGAGTTCCTAACCGCCAACCGCTTACCGCTACCACCTGATATGGGTAGGGTCAGCACTGCGTGCTGACCTAGCTGTATCGGGTATGGCCGAAACCCGAAGCCGACGGCCGATGGCTGAAAAGCCAACTACCGAATGGCTGAGGCCCCGATGGCCGTCACCCGTCAGCATGCTCAAAGGCACCTAGGTCAGCACGCAGTGCTGACCCTACCTCGAGGCAGCCCCGCCGATGATCTGGCCCCCGGGTTTCCTTTGAGACGTCCAATCTCTGGCCAACTGGTCAACGGGTCAACGGATCAACTAACGGCCTATCCCGCTGTCTTTCGCCGATACTCTATACTCGATACTCCATACTCTCGAGTGGCATCGCGCTCACTTCGCCGCTTCGAGCTTCTTGATCAGGCGGCCGAGGGCGCCCTTGGTCGTCTCGTTCGTCACGGCCTGCTCGGCGTCGCGCAGGGCGGCGAGGTCCGCCGGCTGGGCGAGCTTGAGCAAGGCCTTCTGGCATTCGAGACGCATGGCCTCTTCCTTGATCGCGACGCACAAGGCGCCGGCGACGGAGCGGAGATTGCGGCCGACCGCGGCCTTGATGAGGGCATTGCGCGCGGCGACGGCGGACTTGGCGTCGGTGATGCCGGCGACGAACGCGTCGGTGACGCCGGGTCCGGCGACCTTGAGCAGGGCTTCCTGGATGCTGTCGGCGAGCGCGGCGTCCTTCGCGAGCGCGGCGAGCACCGGGACGGCCTTCGCGCCGCCGACCTCAGCCAGGGCGAGCGCGGCCGGCACGCGCAGCGGCGAATCCGCCTTGGCGGCAAGCGCGGCGACCTGCGGCGTGGCGCCGGCGGCCTTGGCTTCGGCGAGCGCGGAAAGCAGGAGCTTGGCGATCTCGACCTCGGTCGAGCCGAGCAGGTCGGCGACCTGGCCGGTCAGCGGTGAGTTCGGCTCGTCGACCAGACGCTCACGGACGTCATCCACGGCGGCGAGGCGGACGGAGACGGACGCGTCGGACTTCTTCAGCGCGTCGATCGACTTAGCGGCGCCCTTACGGAAATCTTTGAGCGCGGCCGTGTAGACGGCGTGATCGACGGCCGGACGGTCCGCGGCGACCGCCAGCGTGGAGGCGAGGAGAAGGGCGAAGAGGGAGCGCATGTTCGAGGGCCCGAACATAAGAGGACCCGAGGACCCGAGGCGAGACTCCGTTAGTTGACCCGTTGTCTAGCGGCCAGTTGGCCAGGGCTGCATGGCACAGGTGCAAAAGTGCAAATCGGCCTGCGGCCTGTGCAAAGGTGCAAATGTGGAAAACAAACTTCAGGTGGCGGGTGGCGAAGAGCCCAAGGACCGGAGGGCTCGAGGCAGGGTCAGCACTGCGTGCTGACCTAGTTGCATCGGGTCCGGCCGAATCCAGAAGCCGATGGCCGATGGCTGAATCGCCGACCCCTGAATGGCTGAGGACCGGAGGGCTGTCACCCGTCACCTGGGAATGTACGCCACTGGTTGACCAGAGGGAAGACATCTCAAGGGGAAACCGGAGACCGGATAATTGGCCGGGGGGCCTTGAGGTAGGGACGCGATGACATCGCGTCCGCCCTGAAACCCAACGGATTCGATGTCATCGCATCCCTACCTCTCCCGCCACCAGCCACCTGGGGCTGCCACCCGCCACCTGAAGTGCGTCTTTTCAATTCAGCCCTCCATGCAGTCCTCAACGCAGCCCTCTACTCAGTCCTCTCTTTCATCCCCGCTTTCCCTTCTTTCCACGGAACGTAACCCACGCTACACCTGTCCTACCCCCACCCCTATCCCTATCACGATGTCCCACCTCACTCGTCGCTCGTTCCTGAAGAACACCGCCCTCGCCGGCGCCGCGCTCAGCTTCCCCTCCATCATCCCGGCGTCCGCGCTGGGCAAGGACGGCACGGTCGCCCCGAGCAACCGCCTCCAGCTCGTCGGCATCGGCCTGAAGTCCCAAGGCGGTGGCGACATGCGCCAGCTGATGTCCAAGAAGGGCGTGCAGGTGATCGCCGTCTGCGACGTCGACCGCCGCGTGCTGAAGTCCGCGTCCGAGAACGTCGTGAAGAAGGGCATGGCCGCGCCGAAGGAGTACGTCGATTTCCGCGAGATGCTCGCCAAGGAGAAGCCCGACGCCGCGGTGCACGGCCTGCCGGACCACTGGCACGGCGTGATCAGCTGCGCCCTCCTCCGCGCCGGCATCGACGTCTACGGGGAGAAGCCGCTCGCGAAGACCTGGGCCGAAGGCAAGGCCATCGCCGACGCGGTGAAGGAGAACGGCCGCGTCTGGCAGACGGGCATGTGGCAGCGCTCCACCCCGAATTTCCGCCGCGGCGTCGAGCTCGTCCGCAACGGCATGCTCGGCAAGATCCTCAAGGTCGAGGTCGGCACCGGCCCGAACAAGCAGGTCATGCCGCCCGCCCCGCAGCCGGGCGAGAAGGCCCCGGCCGAGGTCGATTACGACCTGTGGGTCGGTCCGTCCGCGGACTTCGCCTACGACCCGCGCGTCTTCCACTTCCACTGGCGCTGGAACATGAACTTCGGCGGCGGCATGCTGCTCGACTGGGTGTGCCACCACCCCGACATCGCCGCGTGGGCGATGGGCAAGGACGCCGAGTTCCCGGTGTCCGTCGAAGGCACCGGCAAGCTCCGCGAAGGCCCCTGGGACACCCACGCCGAATACGACTACACCGTCGGCTACGCGGACGGCTTCCAGATGTCCATCAGCAGCTCGTTCATGGGCATGCGCTTCCACGGCGAGAAGGGCGAGCTCTTCGTCACCCGCGGCAAGCAGGAGTGCTCCGTCCCGGGCCTCTGGGAGAAGGACCTCGGTCCGGACGCCTGGCGCTGCCCCGGCACCACCGACCACTTCCAGGAATTCGTCGACTGCGTGCAGTCGCGTCGCCGACCGATCTCCCACGTCATGGCCGCGCACCACACCACGACGATCGGCCACCTCGGCAACGCCGCGGTCTTCACCGGCCGCAAGCTCCGCTTCGACGGCGCCGCGGGCAAGTTCATCGACGACGCCGGCGCGACCGCGATGCTCTCGCGCGAGCTCCGCAAGCCCTGGTCGCTGGAGAAGATCTGAGCGCGGGCGCATTGCGCCCGCGAGGGGCACGCGGGCAAGGGGACACGGGGAAATGAACAGGCGCCGTCAGGCGCCTTTTTGCTTGGGCAGGGCCGGGACCGCGTCACGACATAGCTGTATCGAGGTAGGGTCAGCACCGCGTGCTGACCTAGTTGCATCGGGTGTGGCCGCCGCAGGGCGGCCAGAGGTAGGAGCGCGGCTACGCCGCGCCCTCCACGCCGAAGGTCACGATGGATCGCGCCCCCACCTTGCGTTCCCCTGCGGCGAACTCCCTAGGTCAGCACGCAGCGCTGACCCTGCCACAAAACAGGGCGGACGCGATGTCATCGCGTCCCTACCTCGAGACATGGCTGACCGGGCCGGTCAGCCCTACCTAAAGACATCACTCCCCCGATACTCGATACACTCGCGGCTTTCGCCTTCACTTCCGGGCCGCGACCCAGCGCAGGGCGGCGAGCTCGCCTTCGGCCTTCATCTTGGCGAGATACTGGCCGCGCGTGGCGTCGTCCATCGTGGCGATGGTCTCGGCGAAACCGCCGGAGAGGGTCCGGATCTCGCGATAAGCGGAATCAATCGCCTCGAGGCGCGCGGCCACCGTCTGCCCGCCGGGTCCGGCGGCGGTCTGCGGGTCGAGCTGCTGGAGGAATTTCCGCTCGATGGACATGCCCATGAGCTGATCGATCAGATAGGGGCCCTGCTCTTGGAGGCGCTGGCCGAGGGTGAGGCCGATGACGACCGTCGGCTCGGCGGCGTCGAAGTCGGCCGTGCGGATGAATTCGTCCTGCAGCCCCTTGAGCTGGTCCGCCATGCCCATGAGCGCCTGCGAGCGTTCGAGGGTGAGCGAGAACATCGCGGCGACGGAAGCCGCCTGCGGCTCGTAACCGGCGCTGAGAAAAGCCTGCTCGGAGCCATCGACGATCTGTTGGGAATAATCAGCGAAGAGCGGGCTATCCAGGCTCTGGATGAGGGCGGCGCCGGCCGCGCCCGTGTCGCCGGACTCGAACGCCTGATGCGCGGCGAGGTAGTCGCCGAGGGAGTTGTCCGGGGCGGCCTTCCGGAAAGCGGCGAGCGCGGCGCCCTTCTCTTCCGTGGTCTCGCCGCGCAGGGCGAGCTCCAGCCGGGCCAGCGGATTCCCGGGCTCGAGGCTCGCGGCTTCGCGCGCGTATTTCAGGTCCTTGAGCAGCCGGGAGGCGGCGAGCAGGTTCTGGACGGTGCGTCCTTGGTCGCGGAGGAAGACGTCGATCTCGGCCGGACTCAGCGTCGGGACCTTGCCGGCCATGATGTCCTTTACCGTCACGACTTGGCGTTTGGGCGGCGCCGTCAATTGCGGGATGAGGTCGGCGGCGCTCCGCGGCTTGATCGCCGGCTTGGCGACGGTCACCGGCGGCTTACGGAAACGTTCCCAGGATCTGTCGCGCACGAGCCAGAACCCCGCGGCCAAGAGGCCGAGGCCGACGGCGATCTGCGCGGCGCGACGGGGAAGCATCGTTGAAGACGGAGAGTAGGGAGTATCGAGCATGGAGTATAGGCGAAAGACACGGGGGCAAGGGTGACCGATTAGGGCTAGAGCTGGGGCTAGGGCTAGGGCCAGTTTACCCGGACTGCACCGCACAGGTGCAAAAGTGCAAATCGGCCTGCGGCCTGTGCAAAGGTGCCAATGTGGAAGACGGACTTCAGGCGGCGGGAGGCATTTAAAAAAGAGAGCAGAATGGAGGGCTGCGTAGAGGGCTGAGTGGAGGGCTGAATGGATGAAGCTACCGCCAAGGCTGGACCCCGATGGCTGTCACCCGGGAGTGCTTTCATGCCCGCAGCATTCTGTCCGGTTTCCGGTCTCCCTTTGGGCTTCTGTCGCGAGGTAGGGGCTGACCGGCCCGGTCAGCCGCGGTTGAGCGGGCCGCTCAACCCTACCCAAGACACCTAGGACAGCACGTGGTACGGTCCCTGCCTCGATACAGCTAGATCGCGACGCGGTCCCGACCCTACCCAAACAAAAAGGGCGCCCGCAGGCGCCCTCTTGAATTCCCCGTGTCCACGTGTCCCCTTGCCCACGTGTCCCCTCGCGGCGTCTCACGCCGCGCTCAGTAACGATAGCTGTCGGGCTTGAACGGGCCGCACTGGTTGACGCCGATGTAGGCCGCCTGGTCCTTGGAGAGGACGGTCAGCTTGGCGCCGAGCTTGCCGAGGTGGAGGCGGGCGACTTCTTCGTCGAGGTGCTTCGGCAGGACGACCACGCCAGGCTTGGCCGTGGCGCGCGTCTCCCAGAGGTGGATCTGGGCGAGGACCTGGTTGGTGAACGAGGTCGACATCACGTACGACGGGTGGCCGGTGGCGCAACCGAGGTTCACGAGGCGGCCTTCGGCGAGCATGTAGAGCTGGCGGCCGTCCTTGAACGTGTAGCGGTCGACCTGCGGCTTGATGGTGTCCTTCTTCACGCCCTTGTAGGCGTTGAGGCGGGTGACCTGGATCTCGTTGTCGAAGTGGCCGATGTTACAGACGATCGCCTGGTCCTTCATCTTGAGCATGTGCTCGAGGGTGATGATGTCCTTGTTGCCGGTGGCGGTGACGTAGATGTCGGCAGTGCCGAGCGTGTCCTCGACGGTCACGACGCGGTAGCCCTCCATCGCGGCCTGGAGGGCGCAGATCGGGTCGATCTCGGCGATCTGGACCGTGGCGCCGAGGCCGCGGAGGGACTGGGCCGAGCCCTTGCCGACGTCGCCGTAGCCGATGACGAGCGCGACCTTGCCCGCGACCATGACGTCGGTGGCGCGCTTGATGCCGTCGACGAGGGATTCGCGGCAGCCGTAGAGGTTGTCGAACTTCGACTTGGTGGCGGTGTCGTTGACGTTGACGGTCGGGACGAGCAGGGAGCCGTCCTCGAGCATGCGGTAGAGGCGCTTCACGCCGGTGGTGGTCTCTTCCGAGACGCCCTTCCAGCTCTTCACGACCTTATGCCAGTGGCCGGGCTTCTCCTTGGCGACCTTCTTGAGGAGGTTCTTGATGATCTGCTCTTCCTCGGACTCGGACGGGGACCAGGCCCACTTGGAGCCGTTCTCGAGCTCGTAGCCCTTGTGGATGAGGAGCGTGGCGTCGCCGCCGTCGTCGACGATCAGCTCAGGGCCGTCGCCGTTGGGCCAGGTGAGCGCCTGCATGGTGCACTCCCAGTATTCGACGAGGGTCTCGCCCTTCCAGGCGAAGACCGGGATGCCGGCCTTGGCGATGGCCGCGGCGGCGTGGTCCTGCGTGGAGAAGATGTTGCACGAGGCCCAGCGGACGTCGGCGCCGAGCTCGGCGAGCGTCTCGATGAGGACCGCCGTCTGGATGGTCATGTGCAGGGAGCCGGCGATGCGGACGCCCTTGAGGGGCTTCTTCTTGCCGTACTTCTTGCGCAGCGCCATGAGGCCGGGCATCTCGTGCTCGGCGACTTGGAGCTCCTTGCGGCCCCACTCGGCCAGGCCGAGGTCCGCGACCTTGAAGTCGGTGATTTTTTTGGAGGAAGACAGGGTGGTGGCCATATGAGAGTATCGAGTATGGAGTTTGGAGTATAGGGAAGTAAGCGGGGCTTACTGGCTGAGGGCCTTGTGGAAGGCGGCCATCTTAGACGTGACTTCCCAGGGCAGGCCCTTCTTGCCGAAGTGGCCGTAATGGGTGGACGCGCGGTAGATAGGACGACGGAGGTCGAGCTGGCGGATGATCTCGGCCGGGTTGAAGAGGAAGACCTTCTTCACCGCGGCGAGGATCTGCTCGTCGGGGATCTCGCCCGTGCCGAAGGTGTCGAGGTGGATGCTGGTCGGCTCGGGGTGGCCGATGGCGTAGGCGACCTGCAGTTCGCAGCGTTCGGCGGCGCCGGACGCGACGATGTGCTTGGCGACCCAGCGGGCCATGTAGGCCGCGGAACGGTCGACCTTGGTCGGATCCTTGCCCGAGAAGGCGCCGCCGCCGTGGCGGCCCATGCCTCCGTAGGAGTCGACGATGATCTTGCGGCCGGTGAGGCCGCAGTCGCCCTGAGGTCCGCCGACGACGAAGCGTCCGGTCGGGTTGATCAGGTACTCGGTCTGCTTGCCGACGAGTTCCTTCGGGAGGACCTTGCGGATGACCTGTTCGACGCAGAACTTCTCGATCTGGCGGTGGGAGACGTCGGCGGTGTGCTGGGTCGAGATGACCACGTTCTCGACGGCGACCGGGCGGCCGTCGACGTAGCGGACGGCGACCTGCGACTTGCAGTCGGGGCGGAGCCACTCGGTGCCCTTGGCGCCGGACTTGCGGAGACGGGCCAGCTCGCGATTGAGGCGGTGGGCCAGCATGACCGGGGCGGGCATGTGCTCGGGGGTCTCGTTGGAGGCGTAGCCGAACATGATGCCCTGGTCGCCCGCGCCCATCTTGGCGTGCTTCTTGCCCTCGGCCTTGCGCTCGTCGACGCCCTGGGCGATGTCCGGGGACTGCTTGGTGAGGAGGTTGGTGACGAAGACCTTGTCGGCGTGGAAGACGTCGTCGTCGTTCACGTAGCCGATCTCGCGGATGGCGGCGCGGACGACTTCCTCGAAGTTGACCTTGGCCTTGGTGGTGAGTTCGCCGGCGATGACGACGTGGTCGCTCTTGACCAGGGTCTCGCAGGCGACGCGGGAGAACCGGTCCTGCGCGAAGCAGGCGTCGAGGACGGAGTCCGAGATGCTGTCGGCGACCTTGTCAGGGTGGCCCTCGCCGACGGATTCGGACGAGAAGATGAAGGAGGCGTGGCGTGCCATAAGGCAGGGGAAACAAACGGGCCGGCGGCGGATTGGCAAGTCGGACATCCAAATATCTGGATAGGAAGATGCGTCATAGGGATCGGCCTATGGACGATCCCTGCGGCTGGAAGCGGTTGGCGGTTAGCGGTTAGGAAACACAGAGAGGACCGGAGGCCCAGAGATCAAACGGCTCAAGGGGAGACCGGATGATTGGCTGGGGGTATTTGAAAAGGAGGGCTGCGTTGAGGACTGAGTGGAGGACTGAATGGATGAAGCTGCCGCCGAAACCCGGAGCCGGAGCCGATGGCCGAACTGCCGAATCCCGAAAGGCTGAGGCCCCGATGGCTGTCACCTGTCACCTGGAAAATGTCCGCAGCATCCTTCCCGGTTTCCGGTCTCCCTTTGAGACTCTGCCTCGAGGTAGGGCTGACCGGCTCTGGTCAGCCACGGTTGAGCGGGCCGCTCAACCCTACCCGATACATCTAGGGCAGCACGCGGTGCTGCCCCTACCTCGATGCAGGCGGACGTGATGACATCGCGTCCCTACCCAAACAAAAAGGGCGCCCGCAGGCGCCCTCTCGACTTACCTGGCCCGAGCCCTGGCTCTGGCCCTGGCCCTTCCTCAGCCCCCGATCGACTTCAGGGTGACGAGATACTCGATGAGGGAGGTGAACTCCTCGACGGTGAGGCCCGCGGCGAGGCCGGCGGGCATCATCGACTGCGGGAGATGCTTCTCTTCCTTCACGTCGTCGCGCTTGATCTTGGAGACCTGGCCCGCGATGTTGCGGAGGGTGATCACGCCGTCGGCCTCGCCGGTGACGAAGCCCATCTGGTCGGGGCCGTTCTTCATGGCGAGGACGACGGTCTGGAAGCCCTGGGCGACGACCTTGTTCGGATCGAGGATCGAATCGATCAGGTATTCGCGCGGGAACTTCGCGCCGGCGGCGCCGAGGTACGGGCCCTTCTGCTCGGCGGCGAGGTCGACGGCGTGGCAGGCCACGCAGCCCTGCTGGGTGAAGAGGCGCTGGCCGGTCTTCACGTTCCCGCGGCCCTTGAGCGCGGCGGCCGTGACGGCCTTGGCGTCGAGCTGGGCGATCTTCTTGCCCTTGCTGGCGGCGGCGAGCTTGCCCGCGGCGAGCGCGGCCTTGGCGGCGTTGATCTGCAGGACGTTGTCGCCCTTCATGCCTTCCTGGAGCTGCTTGTCGAAGCCGGTGAGGCCGAGGTCGGCGATGGCGTGGAAGAAGCCGAGGTCGCGCGGGTTCTTGTCCACGTGGCCGCGGACGGCCTTCTTCTGCTGCTCCTTGGTGAGCGGGCTGCTGAGGACGTTGAGGAGGGCCTTCCAGAGGATCGTGGAGGCGGCGTCCTCGGCCTTGTTGGCCATCGAGCGCAGCTTGTTCACCTGGTTGCCGCGTTCGGCCTCGTAGATGAAGTCACTGATCGCCTGCGTGGCGGCCGCGGGCGCCTGGGCGTCCTTGGACCAGCCGGCGAGGACCTTGACGCGCGGCTCGAGGCCGGCTTCGCCCTCGACCTTCAGGAGGGCCTTGTAGCAGTCGAGGCGCTCCTCCCACTTGCGGGAAGCCTGGAGCGCGGCGTCGACGAGCAGGGCCTGGTCGGCCGGACGCAGGGTCTGCGTGGCCATGGCGAGGCGGAGCGGGTCGAGGCCTTCGAGCTTGAGGTCGGTGATGGCGATGCGGTTCTTGGCGAGGATCTCGAGCGAGGCCATGCGCAGGTTGCCCGGCAGCTTGGCGTAGGCGGCCTCGAGGCCCTTGTGGATGCGCGGCGTGGCGGGCCAGGCGACGGGCTCGAAATACGGGCCGCGGTCGTCCGGACGGGTGCTCCACCAGTCCTTGTAGTTCCACGGCTTCTCGACGTGGTAGAGGCGGGCGAGCGCGGTGACGGCGCCGAAGCGCACGGACTCGTCGCCGCTCAGGCTCAGGGCGATGAGGCCGTCGACGGCTTCGTCGGTGTGGATGCCCTGGAGCGCGCGGAAGGCGACGAAGCGCTGCGCGGGATCGGCGAGCGCGGCGAGGCAGGCCTTGGCGTTGCCGAGGCTGCGGAGGGCCGCGATGGCGGTGTGCGGCAGGCGGTAGTGCTCGCCTTCGCCGAGCTGGGACTCGTCGGCCGGCCACTGGGCGGCGGCGGCGAGGATGGCCGGGGCGGCGTCCTTGGCGCCGAGGCGCTGGAGGCCGACGAGGGCCTGCAGGCGGACGCGCGGGTCGGCGTCCTTCAGGGCGTCGACGAAGAGCTGGACCGGCACGCCTTCGAGCTGCGTGGTGCGGTCGGCGAGCGCGCGCAGGACGAACTCGCGGACGGCGGCGTCCGGGGCGAGGCCGACGAGGCCGGCGTTGGCCTTGGCGCCGAGGAGCTGCTTATACGTGAAGATCGCGGCCACGCGGGCGTAGAGGTGCTCGGAACCGGAGCGCGCGACCGCGAGCACGGGCTCGGCGAGCGAAGGCTTGGCGCGGTCGAGGATCTGGCGCTGGGTCTCGAGGCGCTGGACGGCGGACTTCGAGGAGAGCTGCTTCACGAGGTCGGCGTCGGAGAGCTTGGTGACGTCGACGTAGACGTTGGGCTTCACGTCCTTGGCGGTGATGATCTGGACGGTGCCGTTCGGGTAGTAGATCGGCTCTTCGACTTCCTTGCCGTCCTTCATGACCTTCTTGGTCTTCGGCTTGTTGGTGCCGAGGTAGCTGAAGCCGCCGCCGCGCCAGTCGGAGAGGAAGAGGCGGGAGTTTCCGTCGACGTCGAAGTCGGTGGCGCGGGCGACCTTCTCGAAGGTCTCCTGCTGGGCGACGAACGTGGCCTCGAACCGCTTGACCGGGTGGCGGTGCAGCGTGCCGGTCGTCCAGTCGCAGGTGAAGAGGGACTCGCCGAAGTCGCCGGGGAAGCCGGGCTCGCTCAGGTAGAGGCCGCCGGTGCCGGAGCCGCCGCCGTAGTCGGCGAGGGGATGGGCGATCTCGTCGGCGAAGTTCTTGTACAGGCGCGGGTAGCCGGCGTCGGCCAGCGAGGTGAAGTGGTGGAAGCGCGTGTTCCAGCCCTTGCCGTCGTTGGTGTTGTCGCGGGAGAAGAGGTCGAGGGTCGGGGAGATCGCGACGTCGCAGATGTTGCGGGTCATCACGGTGTAGTTCTCGAGCTCGGTGCCGTCCGGGCGGACGCGCATGACGCCGCCGCCGTACAGGGTGACGCGCTTCTTGTCGCCGAGGCCGAGGGCGCCGTCGTTGTCGCGCAGGAGGCCCGCGCCGAAGTCGCCGACGGCGATGTAGAGCCAGCCGTCGATGCCCATGCGGCAGCCGTTGGTGGTGTGGTCGGCGCCGCGGGGGTGCTCGATGCCGCCGCCGAGGCCGTCGACGAGGAGAGTGCGCTCGGTGGCGTAGTCGGCCTTGCCGTCGCCGTCCTTGTCCTGGAACTTGGAGAGGAAGGGCGGATGGACGAGGTAGAAGACGCCGCCGACGAAGTGGCCTCCGCGGGGGCTCTCGACCTTGGCGTATTCGATGACCTGGTCGGCGACGCCGGCGCCCTTGGTGTCGCGGGCGATGAGGATGCGGCCCATGCCCGGGACGTGGCCGAGCGAGCCGTTCTTGTCGGAGGAGACGTAGACGTCGCCGTTGGCGGCGGCCGACACGGCGGTCGGGTAGATCTCGGGCACCTGGGCGTTGCCGAGGAACTCACGGATGACGAACCCTTCCGGCACGGCCTGGGCGGCCGCGGCGATGAGGAAGAGTCCAAGGGAGGAGCGTACCATGGGTGTGCGGGGTAAGGAGATAAGATGTAGGCGGTCCCTTGATTGTTCCAAGCGGGAAGCGAGGGCCGGACGCATCTTAGCGTCTTGCCCGTCGGGCCACGGGGGCTAACCCTCGGACCATGGCCCTTCCGGTGCTCAAGTTCTTCCCCCGTCCGCGGGAACTGACCCTCCGCGGGGGGTGGCTCAAGGCGCCCCCCCTGCCCCACCCGACGTCCGCCTTCCTCGCCGGCCTCCCGACGAACATGGACGAAGCCCGCGCGGCCCTGGCCCGGCCGACGGCAGGCGCCTGCCGGATCGTGCATACGCCGGAGCGCGGACCGGAAGGCTACCATCTCGAGATCCTCGCCAGCGGCATCCGCCTCCACGCCGGCGACGCGCACGGCGTGCTCTACGGCGCGCAGACGCTCCGCCAGATCGCCGCGCAATACCCCGACGAGCTCCCGCACCTCGAGATCACCGACTCGCCGGACCTGCCCGTGCGCGGCTTCATGCTCGACGTCTCGCGCACGCGCGTGCCGACGCAGGCCGAGCTGCTCGCGCTCGTCCGCGCCCTGGGGCGCCTGCGCGTCAACCAGCTCCAGCTCTACGTCGAGCACACCTTCGCCTTCCGCGGACACGAGGACGCGTGGCGCGACGCCTCGCCGCTGACGGCCGCGGAGATCCGCGAGCTCGACGACGCCTGCGAGGCGCTCGGCATCGAGCTCGTGCCGAACCTGAACACCTTCGGCCACATGGAGCGATGGCTGCGCCACCCGCGTTACCGCGCGCTGGCCGAATGCCCCGAAGGCTGGATCCATCCGCTGACCGGCCAGTTCAAGGAATTCCCCGGCACGCTGCGCCCCGACCAAGGCTCGCTCGATTTCGTGGCGGGGCTCCTCGACGACTATCTCCCGAACTTCCGCAGCCGGCAGGTCAACATCGGCGGCGACGAACCGTGGGAACTCGGCCAAGGTTTCAGCAAGCAAGCCGTCGCCGAACGCGGCAAGCATCGCGTCTACCTCGACCACCTCAAGCCGCTCTGCGCCCTCGGTCGCGAGCGTGGCCGCACCGTGCAGTTCTGGGGCGACATCCTCCTCGAGGACCTCGCGCTCGCGCAGGACGCCCCGGCCGACGCCGTGCCGGTCGTGTGGGGCTACGACGCCGGCCACCCCTTCACGGAACAATGCGGGCGCCTTCGCGAACTCGGCCGCAGCTACCTTGTGGCGCCGGGCACGAGCGCGTGGCAGAGTTTCACCGGACGCCTCGACAACGCGCTGACCAACCAGGCCGAAGCCGTCGGCGCGGCCGTGCGCCACGGGGCGCGCGGCATCCTGCTCACCACCTGGGGCGACAACGGCCATCACCAGCCGTGGCCGACCGCCTGGCTGCCGATGGCGGCGGGCCTCGCGCAGGCCTGGGGCTTCGCCGCGAACGCCAGGACCGACTTCGCCGCCGGCTGCGCGCTCCTCGGCGGACTGGGCGGCGCCGACGGACAGGCCGTCGCCGCGGCGCTCACGCAGCTCGGCACGCTCGACGGCCGGATCGCCAAGGCGAACCGCAACAAGAGCCTGACCTGGGATTTCCTCACCGCCAAGCCCGACGCCCTCGCGAAGTTCACCGACGGCGTCACCCCGGCCGAACTCGCCGCCTCGCAGGCGCACCTCGCCGAAGCCGAGGCGCTCGTCGCCAGGATCGGCGACGCGACGATCCGCGCCGAACTCTCGCTCGGCGCCCGCCTCGCCGGCGCCGGCCTGCGGCGCGCGATCGGCCGGCCCGTGTCCGCCGAAGAACAGGCGAAGCTGCAGCAGGAATATGAGGCCGTCTGGCTCCGGCGCTCCCGCCCCGGCGGCCTGGCGGAAAGCATGGGCCTGCTGTTCGGGTAGGGCGGGCAGGCCCGGTCAGCCGTGTCTTGAGGTAGGGACGTTATCACCATCGCGTCCGTTCGCGGACGGACATCTGAGGTCGGCGCGCCCAGCCAAGACCCGGCGGCTCCCCGCTACGGCCTCGAACGGCGGCGATGGCAATCGCCGCCCTACCACGAGGCAAGCATTCCCCGATACTCGAAACTCCATACTCGATACTCTCATATTTACCCCAAGCCATTCCGGTTGCCTCCGCTCGGCGGCGACGGCATCAAAGGACGACCCCTCCGCCGTGGCCGCTTCCCGCCTGCTTCTTCCCCTGCTCCTCGCGGGCCTGACCACGGCGCCCGCCCAGACCTTGCCGCCGCTGATCGTGCCGAAGACGCCGGCCGTGAACGCGAGCCCCGACGCCCTCTTCGCCGGAACGGTCCCGAAGCTCGAACTGACGATCTCGCCCGAGAACCTCACCAAGCTCACGCAGAACCCGCGCGACTACGTCACGCTGACGATCAAGGAGCCGGGCGGCGTGACCTTGGAGAAATGCTCGGTGAAGCTGAAAGGGTCGGCGGGCAGCTTCCGGCAGATCACCGATGACCGGCCCGGGTTCTCGCTGCGGACCGGCAAGGCGAAGAAAGGCCAGGAATACCGCGGCCTCAGCAAGTTCCAGCTCAACAACTGCGCCCAGGACGGCACGATGCTGCTCGAGATGGTCGCGGGCGAGATGGCCCGCCGCTCCGGCGTGCCGGCCTCGCGCTGCACCCACGCCTACGTCGTCCTCAATGGCAAGCCGCTCGGGACCTACGTGCTCAAGGAAGGCTTCAACAAGGAGTTCCTCGGCGTGTTCTTCAAGGACCCCAAGGGGCACCTCTATGACGGGGGCTTCTGCAACGAGATCGACGGGCCGATCGAGGTCGACCAAGGCGACCCCGACGAGAAGGTCCGGCTGACGGAGCTGATCGGCGCCACGAAGGAACCCTCGCCGGCGCTGCGGCTCCAGCGGATGGACCGGATCCTGGACATCGACGCCTACTTCCGGCACCTCGCGCTCGAACAGATCCTCTGCCACTGGGACGGGTATTCGTTCAACCGGAACAACTACCGCTTCTACGAGGACCCCGCGGCCGGCAAGTTCCACTTCATCCTCCACGGCATGGACCAGGTCTTCGGCGACGACCGGTGGTACGTGTTCCGCCGGCCCGGAGCCTTGGTCCCGAACGCCTTGCTCGGGGAGCGCGTCATGCGTGACCGCTACCGGACGCAGTTCTTCGCCGTCTATGAGAAGAATTTCCGTTCGGTCGACTGGCCGAAGCGCATCCTCGAACTCGCCGCCAACGCCAAGGCCAGGCTCGCCCCCTTCGACGCCGAGGAGGCCAAGCGCTTCGACCAGCGCGGCAAGGACGCCGCCGAGCGCGTGAAGCACCGTCTCGCCGCCGTGCGCGCCCAGCTGGACGACGCCGCGCAGCTGCGCTCGCTCGGCGGCAAGGCCGGCCTGGCGAAATACGCCTGGGAACGGAACGCCGAAGAGAAGTTCGCGTTCGAGCAGGACATGGACGGACGCAACTGCTTCTACGTGATGGCCGGCCCGAAGAAGGGCGGCGACTACCGCCTGCAGTTCGCGACCGGCCCCGGCCGCTACCGGCTCACGGCCATGGTGAAGACGGCGGGCGCCGTCGCGGGCAAGGAAGAGAACGAACGGGGCCTGCGCCTGCGCATCTCCGGCCTCGGCGGCGTGGCCGCGCTCGCCGGGACCAACGGCTGGCGCCAGACCTCCGTCGAATTCTCCGTGACCGACGCCGATCCGGTGCTCGTCCTCGAATTCCGCGCCGAGGCGGGCGAAGCCTGGTTCGACCGGAACTCGCTCACGCTCACCCGCATCAACTGACATGGAGATCGCCGCGCGCTTCGAGCACAAGTTCCTGATCGACGACGCCCGTCGTTCCGAACTCCTCGCGCGCTTCGCCGACCGGCTGCGCCCCGACACCGCCGGCGGCGCCGACGGACGCTACCCGGTGGTGAGCCTGTACTGCGACACGCCGGACCGGCGCTGCCACTGGGAGGCCTGGCGCGGCGTGCCCTCGCGCCGCAAGCTCCGCGTACGGCTCTACGGCACCCGCGACGGCCTCATCCCGCCCGCGACGTTCGTCGAAGTGAAGCACCGCGACGGCCGGGAAGGCGCCAAGCGTCGCGTACCCCTGCCGACGGCGGCGGCCCTGGCGGTCGTGGGCGGCGCCGAGGTGACGAGCCCGGACCCGGCCGACGAACGCATCCTCGCCGAGATCCGGGCCATGGTGGCCCGCGACGGCTTCGCGCCGGCGTGCGTGATCCGCTACGACCGGGTCGCCTACCGGTACTGCGACCCGCGGGGCGCGGAGCTCCTCCGCGTGACCTTCGACCAGCGGATCGTCGCGCGCTTCGACCGGCTCACGCCGACGGCCGAAGACGACGGCTGCGACCGGGCGGTGCTCCCCGCCGGAACGGCGGTCATGGAGGTCAAGGGCTCGACCGCGGTGCCCTATGAGCTGGCCGCCTGGCTGGGCGCGGCCGGACTCCACCCTCGACCCTTCAGCAAATATTCCGCATGCACGAACCTGCCGGCCGAGACCCCCGCCCGCCTTTCCTGAGATGACCCTGCCCCTCCCCGCCTGCTTCGCCGCGACGACCGCGCCCGAACCCGATTTCTTCGCGCAGCTCCTGGCCGCGCCCGCCGCGACGCCGCCCGCGGCGACCGAGATCCTGTTCGCCATCGTCCTCAGCTTCCTGCTCAACGCGCTCGTCGCCTGGACCTACAAGCGGACCTACCGCGGCACGCGCTACTCGCAGGACTACGTGCACACCCTGCTCATCCTCGGCACCGTCGTCACGCTCGTCATCCTCGTCGTCATGGGCAACCTCGCGACCGCCTTCGGGATGTTCGCGGCCTTCTCGATCATCCGCTTCCGGCGCAACGTCGGCCAGTCGCGCGACATCGGCTTCATCTTCCTCGCCATGGCGACCGGCCTCGCCGTGGGCGCGCGCCAGTACCTGCTCGCCGGCGTGACCGTCCCGCTCGTCTGCGCCTTCGTGTTCCTGCTCGCCCGCGCGAACCTCTTCTCCTCCTTCAAGGGCTCGCATCTCCTGCGCCTGCGCGTGGGCACCGACGTCGACGCCGACCAGGCCTTCGCCGGCGTCTTCGCGCGGCACCTCGCGCACCAGGCGCTCAAGTCCGTCGAGACCGTGCAGGCCGGGCTCATGACCGAGCTCACCTATGAGGTGACGCTCAAGGACGCCGGCGCCGTCGGCGAGTTCGTGCGGGCGCTGCAGGCCGCCAACGGCAACAACCGGGTCGTCCTGACGTGCGTCGGCGAGCAGGCCGTCGTCGAGGCGGAGTGAGGGGTGCGCGGTGCGCCGCGAGTATAGAGTATCGAGTATGGAGTAAAGGGGGAGTCTTGCCTGGGTAGGGCTGACCGGCCCGGTCAGCCTTGTCTCGAGGTAGGGGCGCGATTCATCGTGCACTTCTTAGCAGAGGGCGCGGCATAGCCACGCCCCTACCCTCGGCCGCCCGGCGACGGCCGCCAGGGCAGCACGCGGTGCTGCCCCTACCTCGAGACAGCGGATTCGATGTCATCGCACCCTGCCTAAACAAAAAGGGCGCCGGACGGCGCCCTCTTCACTTAACCGATACTCAATACTCGATACTCGATACTCTATTCGGCGTGACCCTCGCGAAGCTTCGCCTCGCGCTCACTCTCCGCCCTTGGAAGGCTTGCCGGTGGAGGAGAAGAACTCCTTCACGCGGGCGCGGAGATAGTCGCGGTTGAGCTTGGCGATGACGTCGAGCGTGATGCTCTTCGGGCAGTGCGCCTGGCACTCGCCGTAGTTGGTGCAGTTGCCGAAGCCGGCCTCGTCCATCGTCTTCACCATGGCGAGGGTGCGGCGGTCGCGCTCGGCCTGGCCCTGGGGGAGGATGTTGAGGTGGTTGATCTTGGCGCCGACGAAGAGCATCGCGGAGCCGTTCTTGCAGGAGGCGACGCAGGCGCCGCAGCCGATGCACTCCGCGGCGTCCATGGCCTCGTCGGCGACGGGCTTGGGCACCGGGATGTTGTTGGCCTCGGGGGCGGAGCCGGTGCGGACGGTGATGAAGCCGCCGGCCTGGATCACCTTGTCGAAGCCGGAGCGGTCGACGGCGAGGTCCTTGAGGACCGGGAAGGCGCGGGCGCGCCACGGCTCGACGGTGATCGTCTCGCCGTCGCGGAAGTTGCGCATGTGCAGCTGGCAGGTCGTCACGCCCGGGAGGGGGCCGTGGGGCATGCCGTTGATCGTCATCGAGCACATGCCGCAGATGCCTTCGCGGCAGTCATGGTCGAAGGCGAAGGTGTCCTTGCCCTCCTTGATGAGCTGCTCGTTGAGCATGTCCATCATCTCGAGGAACGAGGCCGAGGTCGGCACCGCCGCGAGGGCGTGCTCCTCGAAGGCGCCGGGCTGGCCGCGGCGCTGGCGCCAGACGCGCAGCCTGAGCGCGAGGGTGGTTTCTTTTCCGTTGTCCTGGACCATGGTGGTTACTTGTAAGAGCGGGTGGAGAGTTGGGTCTCCTCGTAGACGAGGGGTTCGACGTGGCGGACGGGCAGCTGGCCGTCGCCGGTCCACCGCCAGACGGCGGAGTGGGCGAACTGCGCGTCGTCGCGCTTGGCTTCGCCGGCGTCCTGGTGCTCGACGCGGAAGTGGCCGCCGCAGGACTCCTCGCGGGTGAGGGCGTCGAGGCACATCATGATGCCGAAGTCGAGGAAGTCGGCCACGCGGCCGGCGCGTTCGAGCTCGGGGGCGAGGGCGTCGCCGGCGCCGACGACCTTCACGTTCTTCCAGAAGTCCTCGCGGAGGGCCTGCAGGTCGCGGATGGCGCCTTCGAGGCCGGCCTTGTCGCGGGCCATGCCGCACTTCTCCCAGGTGATCTTGCCGAGGGCCTTGTGGTAGTAGCGGGGCGACTTCGTGCCGTTGATCGAGAGGAGCCTGGCGACGCGGTCGTTGACGTCCTTGACGACGGCCTTGAACTCCGGGGCGTCCGTGGACGGACGGCTGCCGGGCTTCTCGCCGGCGAGGTAGTCGGTGACCGTATAGGGCAGGACGAAGTAGCCGTCGGCCAGGCCCTGCATGAGCGCGGAGGCGCCGAGGCGGTTGGCGCCGTGGTCGGAGAAGTTGGCTTCGCCGCCGACGAACAGGCCGGGGATGTTGGACTGCAGGTTGTAGTCCACCCAGAGGCCGCCCATCGTGTAGTGCACGGCCGGGAAGATGCGCATCGGCTGCTTGTACGCGTTCTCGCCGGTGATGTTCTCGTACATGTCGAACAGGTTGCCGTAGCGGGCGCGGATCTCGGCTTCGCCGAGGCGCCGGATGGCGGCGGAGAAGTCGAGGTAGACGCCGAGGCGCTTGCCGTCGACCAGCTGGCCGACGCCGCGGCCTTCGTCGCAGACCTCCTTGGCGGCGCGCGAGGCGATGTCGCGCGGGGCGAGGTTGCCGTAGCTCGGATACTTGCGTTCGAGGAAGTAGTCGCGGGCGTCCTCCGGGATCTCGGCGGCGGGCTTGCCGCAGTCGGCGGCGTCCTTCGGGACCCAGACGCGGCCGTCGTTGCGGAGCGACTCGGACATCAGGGTGAGCTTGGACTGGTCCTCGCCGTGCACCGGGATGCAGGTCGGGTGGATCTGCGTGTAGCAGGGGTTGGCGAAACCGGCGCCGCGGCGGTGGGCGCGGTAGGTCGCGGTGACGTTGCAGCCCTGCGCGTTGGTGGAGAGGTAGAAGACGTTGCCGTAGCCGCCGGTGCAGACCACCACGACGTCGGCGGCCCAGGATTCGATGGCGCCGGTGACGAGGTCGCGCGTGACGATGCCCTTGGCCTTGCCGTCGACGAGGACGAGGTCGAGCATCTCGTGGCGGGTGTGCATCTTCACCGTGCCGAGGCCGATCTGGCGGGAGAGCGCGGAGTAGGCGCCGATGAGCAGCTGCTGGCCGGTCTGGCCGCGGGCGTAGAAGGTGCGCGAGACCTGGGCGCCGCCGAAGGAGCGGTTGGCGAGGAGGCCGCCGTATTCGCGGGCGAAGGGCACGCCCTGCGCGACGCATTGGTCGATGATGTTCACCGAGACCTGGGCGAGACGGTAGACGTTGGCCTCGCGGGCGCGGTAGTCGCCGCCCTTGATCGTGTCCTGGAAGAGGCGGCGGACGCTGTCGCCGTCGTTCTGGTAGTTCTTCGCGGCGTTGATGCCGCCCTGCGCGGCGATCGAGTGGGCGCGGCGCGGGCTGTCCTGGTAGCAGAAGCAGGAGACCTCGTAGCCCATCTCCGCGAAGGAGGCGGCCGCGGCGGAACCGGCGAGGCCGGAGCCGACGACGATGATGTGGTATTTGCGGCGGTTGGCCGGGTTCACGAGGCGGAGCTTCGCCTTATGGTTGTTCCACTTGTCGGCCAGGGGGCCGGCGGGGATCTTGGAGTCGAGTTTCATGGGTCGGGGCTCGCGAGGTGACGCTTACTTCAGGACGCCGGTGAGCACGGCGAGAGGGATGGAGACGAAGCCGAGGGCCACGATCCAGGCGTAGGCCAGGGCGAGGACGTCGAGCCGGCCGCGCCAGCGCTCGTTGCGCAGGCCGAGGGTCTGGAAGACGCTGCTGACGCCGTGGCTGAGGTGCAGGCAGAGCAGCAGCATGCTGACGACATAGAAGACCGCGACCGGCTTGGAGGAGAAGCCCGCCACGACCATCTTGTAGACGTCGGGGCCGAAATCGACGCCCCCCAGGGCGACCTGCTTGAGGGTGAAGTGGAGGAGGTGGAAGACCACGAAACCCAGGATCACCACGCCCGAATAGGGCATCGTGCGGGAGGCGAAGGTCGCCCGCCGGGTGGCTTCCACGGCCGGGCCGCCGGCCCGGGCCGCGCGGTTCTCCAGGGTCAGCTGGACGCCGGCCCAGATATGGGCGAAGACGCTGATGATCAGCACGGTACGCGCGGTCCAGAGCAGGGCCACGTTGTCATGGAGCCACTTGGCGTAGGCGTTGATCGCCTCGGGGCTCTTGAACATCAGCAGGTTGCCGGTCATGTGGCCGAGCACGAAGCCGGCGAGGACGAGGCCGGTGAGGGCCATCACGACCTTCTTCCCGATGGAAGAGGGACGACAGCTGGAACAGCAGGAGCTTGCGGACATGGCGGAGCGGGACGGGATGCAAAAAGCATCAAATAGGCACTTTCCGTTGTTCCCACCCCGGACGCAGGGAAAAGGGGAGGTATTAGCGAGACACCCCCGGATTGTGAAAAACCCTCATAAGGGGTCGAATGCCCACCCCGGGCGGGAGCCAACCCCGAACTCCAAAGCCGGACCTACCCCCCTGGACCGACCGGAAAAACCGCTTGCCATGGTTTTTTTCGCCCATGCAATTCGAAAGTCCAGACCGGCTTCCGTCACAGGACCTGCCGGTCTTATCTTTTTTACCCGCTCCCCAGCCCTCCCGACCACCTTCCCATGAAGTATATTTTCGTCACCGGCGGCGTCATCTCCTCCCTCGGCAAAGGCCTCACCGCCGCCGCCCTCGGCGCCCTCCTCGAGTGCCGCGGCCTGAAGGTGCGCATCCAGAAGTTCGACCCCTACCTCAACGTCGATCCGGGCACCATGAGCCCCTACCAGCACGGCGAGGTCTACGTGCTCAACGACGGCGCCGAGACCGACCTCGACCTCGGCCACTACGAACGCTTCACCTCGGGCGAGCTCTCCCGCCTGAACAGCCTGAGCTCCGGCCAGGTCTACGAGACCGTCATCCAGAAGGAACGCCGCGGCGACTACCTCGGCAAGACCGTGCAGGTCATCCCGCACGTCACCAACGAGATCAAGGACCGCATCCTCAAGGGCGGCGAAGGCGTCGACGTGCTCATCACCGAGATCGGCGGCACGACGGGCGACATCGAAGGCCTGCCCTTCCTCGAGGCGCTCCGCCAGTTCCAGCACGACGCCGGCCGCGAGAACGTGGCCTTCCTGCACTGCACGCTGGTGCCCTTCATCAAGGCCGCCGGCGAGCTCAAGACGAAGCCCTCGCAGCAGTCCGTCGCCAAGCTGCGCGAGATCGGCATCCAGCCCGACCTGCTCGTCTGCCGCACCGACCGCCCGATCGGCGAGGACAACCGCCACAAGCTCTCCCTCTACTGCAACGTCGGCCTGGACTGCGTGTTCGAGTGCCGCGACGTCGAGCATTCCATCTACGAGCTGCCGATGCAGCTCGCCGAGCAGCGCATGGACGAGGTCGTCGTCAAGCGCCTCGGCCTGCAGTGCCGGCCGATCGACATCTCGCCCTGGCGCGAGATCGTGCGCCGCCTCCTGCAGCCGAAGCACCGCGTGCGCGTGGGCGTCGTCGGCAAGTACATCGAGCTGCAGGACGCCTACAAGTCCGTCTACGAATCCATCACCCACGGCGGCATCGCCAACGAGACCGCCGTCGAGGTCGTGCGCATCGACGCCGAGGACCTCGAGACCAAGGGCACCGGCGCCCTCGAAGGCCTGGACGGCATCCTCGTCCCCGGCGGCTTCGGCAACCGCGGCATCGAGGGCAAGGTCCTCGCCGCGAAGTTCGCCCGCGAACGCAAGGTGCCCTACTACGGCCTGTGCCTCGGCATGCAGATCACGGTGATCGAATACGCCCGCCACGTCCTCGGCCTCAAGGAAGCCCATTCGACCGAGTTCGCGCCGGGGACCAAGGACCCGGTCATCCACCTGATGGAGTCGCAGAAGAGCGTGGTGACCAAGGGCGGCACCATGCGCCTGGGCTCCTATGACTGCGCCCTGACCCCGGGCAGCCGCGCCCGCGCCGCCTACGGGGCCGACGTCATCAAGGAACGCCACCGCCACCGCTTCGAGTACAACGACGCCTACCGGGCCCGCCTCGAGGCCGCCGGCCTGATCGTGGGGGGCACCAACCCCCAGAGCGGCCTGGTCGAGATCGTCGAGGTCAAGGACCACCCCTGGATGGTCGGGGTCCAGTACCACCCCGAATTCAAGTCCCGGCCCGACCGCGCCCACCCCCTCTTCGCCGCTTTTGTGAAGGCGGCGGTTGAGAAGTCCCGGTTGTCCTGCTAATTCGGAGACAAGTCCGGCCGGCCCGGACGCTGACCAGTGGGCGGAGAACCGCCGAACGCGCCTCCCCGCGCGCCCCTTCCCCACCCCTATGTCCACCACCAACAACGCCGCCGGCACCTGGGTGCCGCGCCTCCGCGAACAGGTCGCCCGGGTCGTCGTCGGCCAGCAGTACCTCGTCGACCGCCTGCTGATCGGCCTCCTCGCCAACGGCCACGTCCTCCTCGAAGGCGTGCCCGGCCTCGCGAAGACGCTCTCCGTGCGCACGCTCGCCCAGACCGTCCGCGCCGACTTCTCGCGCATCCAGTTCACGCCCGACCTCCTGCCGGCCGACATCGTGGGGACGCTCATCTACGACCCGAAGACCGGCGAGTACGCCGTGAAGCGCGGCCCGATCTTCGCCAACTTCGTCCTCGCGGACGAGATCAACCGCGCGCCCGCCAAGGTGCAGTCCGCGCTGCTCGAGGCCATGCAGGAACGCCAGGTGACGCTCGGCGGCGAGACCCACAAGCTCCCCGCGCCCTTCCTCGTCCTCGCGACGCAGAACCCGATCGACCAGGAAGGCACCTATCCGCTGCCCGAAGCCCAGGTCGACCGCTTCATGCTGAAGCTCAACATCGGCTACCCGACCCGCGAGGAGGAACGCAAGATCCTCGACGCGATGGCGACCACGGCGCCGAAGCTCGACGTGGAGGCCGTCATCACGCAGCAGGAGATCCTCGACGCCCGCCGCGCCGTCGACGCCGTCCACGTGGCCGGACCGATCCGCGACTACGTCGTCTCGCTCGTGCTCGCCACCCGCGGCCAGCACCCGGGCGGCCCGGACCTCGCCAAGTTCCTCCAGTTCGGCGCCTCGCCGCGCGCGACCATCAACCTCACCCTCGCCGCCAAGGCCTGGGCCTTCCTGCAGGGCCGCGACCACGTGACCCCGCAGGACGTGAAGGACATCGCCCCCGACGTCCTCCGTCACCGCCTCATCCTCACCTACGAAGCCGACGCCGAAGGGGTCGACGCCGACGCCATCGTGCGCCGCGTCCTCGACGCCGTCAGCGTCCCCTGAGCCGCCCGGCGACCGTGGCCACGCCCGTCCCGACCCACCCGCAGGAGACCCTCCGCCGCGCGCAGCGCGTGGAGCTCGTCGCGCTGCGCCAGGTCAACGACGCGATGGTCGGCGCCTACCTCTCGCGCTTCAAGGGCCGCGGCACCGACTTCGAGGAGCTGCGCGAATACGTCCCCGGCGACGACGTGCGCGCGATGGACTGGAACGTGACCGCGCGCACGGGCAAGCCGTTCGTGCGCCTCCATCGCGAAGAGCGCGAGCTCACGCTGGTGCTCGCCGTCGACGTCTCGGGCTCCGCCGGCTTCGGCTCCGGCGAGCAGACCCTGCGCGAACGCGCCGCCGAGGTCGCCGCCTGCCTGGCGGTCTCCGCGCTCAAGGCCGGCGACAAGGTCGGCCTGCTGCTCTTCACCGACCGCGAGGAGCTCTGGGTCGCCCCGCGCAAAGGCCGCCGCCACGTGCTGCGCATCATCCGCGACGTCCTCGAGTTCCGCCCGGCCTCCCGGCGCACCGCCTTCGCCCAGCCGATGCGCCGCCTCGGCCGCGCGCTCCGCCGCCGGTCGATGGTCTTCGTGGTCTCCGATTTCCTCGCCGGCGCCGAAGGCGGCGACGCGATGGCCGCGGCGCTCGCCGAACTGAACGCCCGCCACGACACCGCGTGCGTGCAGCTCGTCGACGAACGCGAACGGACCCTGCCCGACGTCGGCGTGGTCGCCCTCGAGGACGCCGAGACCGGCGAGATCCGCGAGGTCGACACGGGCTCCGCGGCCGTCCGCGCGGCCTTCGCGGCGCAAGCCGAAGCCCGCCTGTCCGAGACGGCCGCCCTCCTCGGCCGCGCCGGCACCGACGTCGCCCGCCTCGACCCCGGCGCCGCCGTGGCCCCGGCCCTCGCCCGCTTCTTCGAACGCCGCCGGCGCCGCCGCTGATGCCTCCCGCCGAAGACATCCCGTTCACGCTGCTCGGCCCCAAGCCCGAGGTGCCGCCCGGCTTCTGGTCCTCCTACTGGGGCGGCGCCGTGCTCGTCGTCCTCTTCGTCGCCGTGCTCGCGCTCGTCGGCTGGCGTCTCCGGCGCCGCGCGCCGGCCGCGCGGCCGCCCCTCGCGCAGTTGGAGGCCGAACTCGCCGCCGCCGAGGCGGCGCCCGCGGCCGAGGCGGTGGTCCGCGTCACGCGCGCCTTCCGCGCCTACCTCTTCGCCGTCGACGCGCGCGCGCTGCCCGCGCTGGCCACCGAGGAACTGCTCGCGGTGACCGGCGTCATCCCGGTCTTCCTGCCCGCGCGCCAGCCGCTGACCGCCGCCTTGCGGAGCGCCGACGCCGCGAAGTTCGCCGGGGCCGCCCTGGAGACCTCGCTGCTGATCGCCGGCGTGCGCGAAGCCGCCCGGCGCGTCGAAGACGCCCGCCGGACCTTCGCCCGGCCCGTGGCCCCGCTCGTGCCTCCGCGTACGCCGGTCGCGCCCGCGGTCACGATGGTGAGCACCGGCGGCTTCGGCGCCGTCGTCCCGGTCCCGACGGAGAACCTGCCGGCGCCGACCACGCCGACGTTGCCCCCGCCCCTCCCCGTCCCTCCGCCGCTGCCGCGGCGTGACCAAGCCTGATGGAACTCTTCGGCTACGATTTCCAGTATCCTTGGGCGCTCCTCCTGCTCGCGCTCGTGCCGATCTACGCCTGGCTGCGCGGGCGCGTCGGCCGGGCGGCCGCGGTGCTCTACCCGGACACGACGCTCCTCGGTCCGGCGGGCAAGCCCGTCCGCGAGCGGGCCGGCCGGCTCAGCCTCTTCCTCCGCCTGCTCACGGCGGTCCTGCTCGTGATCGCCATCGCCGGCCCGCGCACCGCCAACAAGGAGGTCGAACGCGAGGCCGAGGGCGTGGACATCATGCTCGTGGTGGACCTCTCGTGGTCGATGATGGCGCTGGACATGAGCACGCCGCGCGCCGAGGTGACGCGCTGGCAGGCCAGCCAGAAGGTGATCTATGACTTCCTCGCGCGGCGGCCCGACGACCGCATCGGCGCCGTGGTCTTCTCGGGCAAACCCTACCTGCTGAGCCCGCTCACGATCAACAAGATCTGGGTCGAGAAAGGCGTCGACCGCATGCACATCGGCATCATCCAGGAGACGGGCACCGCGATCGGCGAAGGCCTCGCCATGGCCGTCGACCGCATGAAGAACATCAAGGGCCGCCGCTCGAAGGTCATCATCCTCCTGACCGACGGCGACGACAACATGAGCAAGGCCATCCTGCCCGTGCCCGCCGCCGAACTCGCGGCCGCCCTCGGCATCCGCCTCTACTGCGTCGGCCTCGGCAAGGACGAGCCGACCGTCCTGCCGCGCTTCGACACGCGCACGGGCCGGCTCTACCGCGACGCGATGGGCCGCACGATCCCGATGCAGACCATCAACCCGGCGAACTACGTGATGCTCGCCAAGATGGCCAAGATCGCCGACGGCCGCTTCTACCGCGCGCTCGACCAGGACCAGCTCGGCCGCGTCTACGAGGAGATCGACCGCCTCGAACGCACCGAGGTGCGCCTCCGCGAATCCGTCGTCTACGAGAGCCACCGCCTCGTCTGGGTCGGCCTCGCCGCCCTCCTCCTCCTCGCCGAGATCGGCTGGGCCGTCCTGCGGCCCCGCGCCCCCTGAGCCATGGACTTCACCGACCCGCATTTCGAGGAGCCGCGTCTGCTGGCGGTCGCCGCCGCCGCGGGGCTGGTGGTCTTCCTGGCGCTGCGCTGGGCCGAGCACCGCCGCCGCCGCGGGCTCGCCGGCTTCGCCTCCGCGACGCTGCTCGGCCGGCTGGTGCCCGGCTTCTCCGCCGCCCGCCGGCTCTCCAAGGACGTCGCCGTCGCGGTCGCCTTCGCCCTCCTCGCGGCCTGCTTCGCCGGCCCGCGCTGGGGCGTCGAGGAGACCCGCCAGAAAGGCGCGACCGAGGACGTGATCTTCGCGCTCGACGTCTCGAAGTCGATGCTGGTCGCCGACATGAGCCCGACGCGGCTCGCCCGCGCCAAGGCCGCCATCGCCGGCTTCGTCCGCCGCAAGGGCACCGGCAACGTCGGCCTGATCGCCTTCGCCGGGCAGGCCTTCCTGCAGTGCCCGCTGACGCGGGACTACGACGCCTTCTACCGCACGCTCGAGGAGACCGACACGACCAGCATCCAGGTGAGCGGGACCGACCTCGGCCGCGCCGTCGAGGAGGCCGAGCTGGCGTTCTACTCCAACCGCAACCGCAAGCTCCTCATCCTGCTGACCGACGGCGAGGACCTCGAGTCCGGCGGCGTCGAGATGGCGAAGAAGCTCAAGCGCAAGGGCCTCGTCGTGCACGCCGTGGGCGTCGGCACGCCTTCGGGCGGCCCGATCCGCGTCATCGGCGAGACCGGCTCGGTCGAGACCCTCAAGGACGCCGCGGGCGAGGAGGTCCTCAGCCGGCTCGACGAGAAGACCCTCGGCGAGGTCGCCGCGGCCACCGGCGGACGCTTCGTGCGCCTCGGCCAGGCGGGCGAAGGCATGGAAGCCCTCCGCCTCGCCATCCAGGCCGGGACCGACGAACGCGGCGCCGGCCGCCAGGGCGTCCCCCGCGAGGAATGGTTCCTGGGCCTCGCCCTCCTCCTGCTGGTCGCCGAATCCCTCTTCTCCACCCGCCGCCGCCCGACCACGCCATGAGATCCCTGCTCGCCCTCCTGCTGCTCGCGACCGCCGCCCCGGCCGCCGAGAAAGCCGCCGACCCGCTCGCGGGCCTCGACGCGCGCGAACTGCACAACCGCGGCACGCGGCGCCTCGCCGAAGGCGACCTGGCCGGCGCCGAGGAGGCCCTCCGCGCCGCGCTCGCCCGCGACGACGACGCGCTCCGCCCGCCGGCCCTCCACAACCTCGGCCACGTGCGCTTCGGCAAGGGCAAGGAAGGCCTCGACGGCCGCACCGCCGGCGACGTGACCGAACTCTCCATCGCGCGCTCCTACCTCGAGGCGGCCGACGCCGACATCTCGGACATGAAGGACCAGATCGAGCTGCTCGACAAGGCCAAGGCCGAAGGCCGCGAGCCGGACTACGTACCCGCGACCGCCGCGCTCGGCGGCGGCATCAACACCTACCGCACCATCCGGAAGCTGATCCCGAAGGAGGAGGCGATGGTCACCAAGCGCGCCGGCGTCATCGCCCTCTGGACACGTTCGGTCGGCGACTTCCGCGGCGCCCACGAGCTCGACGCCGGCGACGCCCAGGGCAAGGCCAACGCCGACGCCGTCGAGGAGCTGCTCCGCGCCCTGCGCCGGGAGACGACCGCCCTCGACGAGGCGATCGAGGCCCAGCGCCGGAAACTCACGGAACTCCGCGACGTCATCCGCGAGCTGATCAAGCGCATCCCCGACGACAAGCTGCCGCCCGAGGCGGAAAACGGCGAGGAGGAGGAAGAGGAGGACTTCCTGCCGCCCGAACGCCGCAAGCCGAAGCCCCGCTCCGGCAGCGACAAGAAAGGCGAGGAAGGCAAGGAGGAGAAGATGACCGAACAGGAGGCCCGCGGCTCGCTCGAAGGCCTGAAGAACGAGTTCGGCCGCAAGATGCCCGCCGGCCAGCAGGACGGCAAGAGCGGCAACGGCGGCAACGGCGGCAAGCCCAAGGACAAGAAAGGCAAGGACTACTGAGATGCGCCGCCTCCTCGCCGTCTGCGCCGGACTCGTCCTCGGGCTCCTCGCCCGCGCGGAGGACCGCGTCAGCTGGGAGATCACCCCGCGCGTGACCGCGCCGGGCCAGCCTTTCCGCCTCCAGATCATGGTCGAGTCCGACGTCGTGCTCGGCGGCGCGCAGTTCATCAGCCGCGAGATCAAGCCGCCCCGCGGCATGGCCCTGCGCCTGTCCGGCCAGATCATCCGGCCCGACTCCAACGAGGCCACCTTCAACTTCTCGGGCGTCGCCCCCGAGCAGCTCGGCGAGCACGTCATCCCGTCGTTCAACCTGCGCTTCGCCCGCAAGGCCGTGACCGTGCCGGAGATCCGCCTCCGCGTCAGCGACCAGGTCGCCTACCGCCGCGAGGCCCAGGCCCGCGCCGAACTCGTCCTGCCCGACCGCGTCTTCTACGTCGGCGAACTCATCCGCGGCGCCATCCGCATGCGCGGCGGCGAGGACGAGGCCGTCGTCGCGAGCTACGGGCTGGAATCCCTGGCCGAGGGCTTCTCGATGGCCGTGACCGCCGAACGCCAGGCCCTGCCCGACGAGCTGGGCCAGGGCCTGCAGACGACCTTCGACCTGACGCCGATCCGCGAGGGCGTCGGCGAGTTCTCCCTCAACGGCATCATGCTCGTGCAGAACGGCGAGGCCGGCGTCTTCAACCAAGGCGGCCGCGACCGCCCGTTCGCCTTCCGCCGCCGCCTGACGGTCGCGCACGTGCCGGAGCGCGGCCGGCCGCCCGAATGGAACGGCGCCATCGGCCGCTTCGTCGCCGAAGGCCTGCAGGTCTCGAAGGACAGGCCGGAGGTCGGCGAACCCATCCGCCTGCGCGCGATCCTGACCGGCGACGGCAACCTCGACCGCATCCTGCCGCCCGACGTGCGCGGCGACGAGACCTGGGACGTCCTCCCGGCCACCGAACGCCGGCGCCACGCCGAGGACCAGCGGATGTTCGTCTACACGCTCGTGCCGCGCCTGCCCGGCAAGCTGCGCACGCCCGCCGTGCGTCTCGCCGCGTTCGACCCGGCGACCAAGACCTTCAGCCGCCTCGAGTTCGCCCCGCTCGAGCTCACCGTGACCGGCAACGCGCCGGCCCAGGTCGACCTCGTGACGGCCGACCCCGCCGCGCCCGCCGCCGCCCAGCCGAAGGCCGTGACCGGCCTCGCGACGCCCGAACCGAACCGCTCCTCGCCCTTCTTCCGCGGCTCGCCCGCCGGTTCGCTCGGCGACGCGCAGGGCTTCTGGTCGGCCAACGCCGCCGCCCTCGGCCTGGTCGTGGCCGCGACGACCGTGACGGGCGTCCTCGGCTACCTCGCCGCGCACCCGGAGATCCGCCGGCGCCGCCGCGCCCGCGCCGTCATGCGCGCCGCGCTGGCGGAAGCCGAGGCCTGCCGCCGCCGCGGCGACGCCCGCGGCCTGGCCGCCGCCGTCGTCCGCGGCCTGCAGACGGGCGTCGCCGCGCGCCTCGACGCCGAGGACCAGGCCATGACCCAGAGCGACGTCGAGCGCGTCCTCCCCGGCGCCGACCGCGCCCGGCTCGACGGGCTGTTCCAGCGCGCCCACGCCGACCGCTTCGCGTCGGCCCCGCCCCCCGCCGACGCCGGCGAGGCCGACGCCGGCCTCGCGCTCCTGCGCCGCCTGCTCGCCACGCGATGAAGACCTTCGCCTTGCTCCTCCTCTGCTGGCTCGCGCCGCTCGCCGCGGCCGAGACGCCCGGCGCCGCCGGCCAGGCCTACGCCCGGGGCGATTACGCGGCCGCGGTCGAGCTCTGGGGCGCGGAGATCCGCTCCGACGGCGTGACGGCCGCCCGGCTCGCGGCGCTCGGCAACGCCGAATGGCGGCTGGGCCGCAAGGGCCGCGCGATGGTCTGCTGGGAGCGCGCGCTGCTGATCGACCCCCGCGACCCGGTCGCGCGCGCCGGTATCCGGCACGGCCTCGACGCCGGCGGGGTCGAACGTCCGAAACCCACCGCCGCCGAGGAATACGCGGCCTTCCTCACCGCCGACCTCTGGCTCCTGCTCGCCGTCGCCGCCTTCTGGACCACGGTGCTCTGCGTGGCCGTGCCGCGGCTGCGCGGACGCCCGGCGAGCGAAGCCAACCAATGGACCCGCGTAGGCGCGCTGACCGTCCTCGCCCTCTGCGTCCCGGGACTCTGGGGCGGCCGTTCGCTCGACGCCCGCGCCGTGATCCGCCGCGCCGAAGTCTCGCTCCGCCTGACGCCGACGCAGTTCGGCGAGCCGCTCCGCGGGGTGGCCGAAGGGGACGTCGTGCGGACCGAGCGCCCGCTCAACGGTCACGTCCGCGTACGCACCGCCGACGGCAAGACCGGGTGGGTGCGCGCCGGCGAGATCGAGGCCGTCCGCGGACCGGGGCTGCCGGCCGACCTGGACCAGAAGACGGCTCCCTGAGCCTTTCGCCTTGGAGAGGACGGCGGGGTCGGCTTGGATGCTGAGGTGCGCCTCCTCGACCGCCACGTCCTGACCGAAACCGCCGTCGCCGGCGGGGGCGCCACGGCCGCGTTCGTCTTCGTGCTCGTCGCCGGCAACGTCCTCAACCAGGTCTCGGGCGCCGTCGCGTCGGGCCGCGTGACCGGCTGGGAAGGCCTCGAGCTGATCGCCCTCCTCGTCCCCGGCGTGCTGCCCTACGCCCTGCCGCTCGGCCTGCTCACCGGCGTGCTGCTCGCCTTCGGCCGCATGGGCGCGCAGCACGAGATCACCGCGATGAAGGCCGGCGGGCTGAGCCTCGGGCGCATCGCGCGCCCGGCCCTGTTGCTGGCCGCCGCCTGCGCCCTGCTCTCCGCGTGGCTCAACCTCGAGGTGGCGCCCGCCGCCAACTCCGAATACCGCCGCCTGCTCGTGGGTTCCGCGAAGGACAACCCCGCCTCCGTGATCGTGCCCGGCCAGCTCAACCGCCAGTTCCCCGGGATGGTCATCCGCGCCGGCGCGCGCGAAGGCGAGGTCCTCCGCGACTTCTGGCTCTGGCGCGTCGACGACCGCGGCCGTCTCCTGCAGACGATCCACGCCCGCGAGGCGCGCCTGGCGCGCGCGGTCTCCAAGGCCGGCGAAGGCGTGCTCCGCATCACGCTCACCGACGCGCGCGTCGATTCCCGGCCCGCCGGCGACCAGGGTTTCCAACAGCCTTCCTCGTTCGCCACCGCCGCCCTCTCGACGCTCGAGTTCCCGGCCGCCGGCGTCTTCAAGGACGGCGACAACTTCCAGCGCAAGCTCCGCTGGCTGACGACCGAGGAACTGCTGGTCGCCATCGACAAAGGCTGGGAAGTGCCGGCCGGCGCCGACGCCGCGACCCGCGACCGCGGCCGCATGGTCGCGATGACCCAGCTGATGGCGCACCTGGCGAGCGCGTTCTCCGTCTTCTCGCTCGCGTTCCTCGCCGTGCCCCTCGCCGTCCGCGTCGGCCGGTCGGAGACCTTCGTGAACGCGGCGGTGGCCCTCGCCATCGCCCTCAGCTACTACCTGCTGAGCTCGATGGCGGCCTACGTGAAGGATCCGGCGCTCCGGCCGGACCTGCTGGTGTGGATGCCGAACCTGGTCGTCGTCGCGCTCGGCTGGTCCCTGCTGCGCCGCGCCTCGCGGCACTGAGGCGGCTCACTTCTCGCGCTGGTACCAGGCGAAGAAGGCGTAGCCCATGCAGCCGAGGGCGAAGACCTCGTTGAAGCCCTTCATCACGACCGCGCCGAGGATCATGTCGGCCGCGGCCGAGAGCTCGCTCACGCGCGGCGCCAGCCGGTAGGTCTCGTAGATCGGGTGGTCGCCGAAGATGAGCACCGCCCACAGCGGCAGGTCGGCGACCATCAGGCCGAAGGAATAGAAGATCGCCGCCCCATAGCCGATGCGAGGCAGCCGGCGGGAGAGCGAGAACAGCGGCCAGACCATCAGGACCGCCGGCAGGAACATCGACCAGTGCTCGACCACGTGGAGCGGACGGCTGCGCAGGGCGGCCTCGTAGAGCTCAGGGAAATGCCACATCGAGAAGCACAGCGTGAAGACCAGCCCGCCGGTGACCGGATGGGTCAGGAAGGCCAGCGCGCGCGTGAGCCGGGGCCGGGGCTCCAGGAAACCGTCGACGAGCTCCGGCGGAAGGCCCGTGACGATGAGCGGGGCGGCGACGTAGATCAGCAGCATGTGCTGCAGCATGTGGGCCCAGAACAGGAACCCCTCGCCGAGCTGGTCCAACGGGGAGCCGACGGCGACGTAGGCGACGAGCACGCCGAGATGGAACCGCACCGCGTGCCCCACGGGATACGCCGTGCGCCCCGGCAGGCAGCGGGCGCGGTACGGCCCGCAGGCGAGGGCGTGCGCCCAGGACGCGCCGACGACCAGGAGCAGCAGGAGCGGCTCCGTGTGCCAGTGCAGGGGGATGTTCATCGCCGATGATATGAAGCGCGCCCGCCCCGGCCCGCAAGCGTGGGGCACGAAAAAGGCCTCCGCGCGCGCGGAGGCCTTCGGCGGTCGGCGCGCGGCCGGCTCAGCTGAACCAGCGCGTGTCGATGCGGTCGGCGCTGAACAGGGCCAGCACCGCGGCGTAGGTCGCGAAGGCCAGCACCAGGCCGGCGAGGAAGCACCAGAAGAGCAGGCGCTTGTCGTAGATCAGGTGCATGAACCAGAGGATGACCGCGAAGAACTTGCCCGCGGACATCAGGGTCAGGACCGTGAAGATGACGGCGGTCGGCAGCGGCAGGTAGATCAGGACGATCTCGGCGCCGGTGACGACGGCCAGCCAGAGGGCCAGCACGATGAAGTGGTGGTAGCGGCGGACTTCCTCGGCGAGGAAGGCCTGGCTCGGAGCGGCTTCGTGGGAAGAGGACATGGGCGGGAAGGCGGGTTATTTGAGGACGGCGGGCAGGCCGGACCCCCAGATGCCGTAGGGCCCGAGGTATTCGACGAGGTAGACGGCCGTGAAGATGATGATCCACACGATGTCGACGAAGTGCCAGTAGAGGCCCGCGACCTCGACGTCGAGGGCGCCCATGTGGCCGCCGAGCTTGCCGGTGAAGCTGTAGAAATAGAGCAGGATCAGCCAGAGCACGCCGATGGCCACGTGCGTGCCGTGCGTGCCGGTGAGCACGTAGAACGTCGAGCCGAGGACGCTGTTCTGGATGGTCAGGCCCTTGTGGTAGAAGTGCGTGAACTCGTAGACCTGGCAGCCCAGGAAGATCAGGCCGAAGACGATCACGCCGAGGACGTTGCGCCGGAAGGACTTCAGCTGGCCCTTGTGCATCGCGGAGACGGCGAGCGCCATCAGGAACGACGACATCAGGAGGATGAACGTCGAGAACGACGTCAGCTCGATGGAGAAGAGCTCCTGGATGAAGCGCTGGTGGCCTTCCGCGTCGGTGAAGCCGGCGGGGAAGAGCTTGCGGTACAGCAGGTGGGTCGAGATCAGCGTGCCGAAGAACATGCAGTCCGAAGCCAGGAAGAGCCACATGATGAGCTTCTTGTGGTCGATCCCGGTGGAGGTGGGCGCTTCGTGCGCGGCGGCGTGGTCAGACATGGAGGTCAGCGTTTAAGGTGAGGAGGAAGGTCGGCTCAGCGGGCGACGGTCTCGGCCGGGGCCGGAGCGCCGGCCGGGGCCGGGGTCTTGAGCATGTAGCCGCCCGGACCTTCGAGGGCCCAGAGCCAGACGCCGAGGAAGAGGACGCCGAGGCCGGCGATGACGAGCCAGCCCGCGTGCGGGATGCCCATCGCCATCATCGGCATGCCGAAGCCGATGAAGAGGAAGCCCGCCGAGGCGAGCATCGGCATCCAGGACTGGCTGGGCATGTGGACGCCGGCTTCGCCGCCGTCGTTCTCGGCGCCGATCCTCTTGGCGCCGTGCTTGTGCTCGAAGAAGGCGTCGCGGGTGGCGACGACCGGCGCCTGGGCGAAGTTGTACTCCGGCACCGGGGAGGGCAGCGACCACTCGAGGGTGCGGCCGTCCCACGGGTCGTTGCCGCACTTCTTGCCGCGGAACGCGGTCCAGACGAGGTTGCCGAAGACGATCACGACGCCGATGCCGAGGACGTAGGCGCCGATGGTGGCGACGAGGTTCCAGGTCTCCCAGCCGTTGCCGGCGTGGTAGGTGTGCGTGCGGCGCGGCTGGCCGGCGAGGCCGAGGTAGTGCATCGGGCCGAAGGCGAGGTTGAAGCCGAGGATGACGAGGGCGGAGCCGAGGTAGGCGACCGGGGCGTTCGGCATGCGGCCGAAGATCTTCGGGAACCAGAAGTAGAGGCCGGCCATCAGGCCGAGGAGCACGCCGCCGAGGAGCACGTAGTGGAAGTGCGCGATGACGAAGTAGCTGTCCTGCTGCTGGGAGTCGGCCGGGGCCGAGGAGTGCATGACGCCGGAGAAGCCGCCGCACATGAACATCCAGATGAAGCCGAGGGCGAGGACCATGGGCGGCGTGAAGCGGATGCGGCCGCCCCAGATCGTGCCCAGCCAGTTGAAGATCTTCACGCCCGTCGGGACGGCGATGGCCATCGTGAGGAGCGAGAAGGCGGCGGTCGGCACGGGGCCGAGGCCGGTGGTGAACATGTGGTGGCTCCAGACGGCGAAGCCGAGGAAGCCGATGACGGCGCCGGAGAAGACGATGATCGGGTAGCCGAAGAGCGACTTGCCGGTGAACGTCGGGAGGACTTCCGAGACGATGCCCATCGCCGGGAGGACGAGGATGTACACCTCCGGATGGCCGAAGATCCAGAAGAGGTGCTGCCAGAGGACGGGCTGGCCGCCGGCCGACGGGTTGAAGAAGTTGGCGCCGAAGGCGCGGTCGAACATCAGCTCGATGAGCGCGACGGTGATGGCCGGGAAGGCCAGGATGATCAGCACGGAGGTGACGAGGGTCATCCAGGTGAAGACCGGCAGGCGCATCATCGTCATGCCCTTGGCGCGCATGTTGATGATGGTGCAGATGAAGTTGAACGAGGCCGCGAGCGAGGCGATGCCGAGGATCTGGATGCCGATGATCCAGAAGTCGGTGCCGACGCCGGTGAAGCGCAGGGCCTGGCCGTTGGCGCCGAAGGTGCCGGAGAGCGGCGCGTAGCTGAACCAGCCGTTGGCCGGGGCGAAGTCGGTGTAGACGAGCGCCTTGTGCCAGGCGAAGGAGTCGAACCAGCCGGCGAGGTGGCCGAACTCGAAGAGCCAGGAGGCGTTGAGCACGAACGCGCCGAACACGAAGGTCCAGAGCGAGAACGCGTTCAGGCGCGGGAAGGCGACGTCGCGCGCGCCGACCTGCAGCGGCACGAGGAAGTTGAAGAACGCGGCCGACAGCGGCATGACCCCGAGGAAGATCATCGTGGTGCCGTGCATGGTGAAGAGCTGGTTGTACATGCGCGCCGTGATGAAGTCGTTGTCCGGGCGGGCCAGCTGCGTGCGGATGGCGAGGGCCTCGACGCCGCCGATGAGGAAGTACAGCATCGCGAACGCGCCGTACATGATGCCGATCTTCTTGTGGTCGACGGTGGTCAGCCAGTCGGTCCAGCCGGTCGCCCGGTCCGGACGGTACAGGCCGAGGTCGCTGCGCTCGGGAGCGAGCTCCGTCTTGCAGGCGACGGGAGCGTGATGGGAGTCGTGGGACATGGTCGGGAAATCTCGCGGTCAGGCTTACTTGAGGGTGAGGAGGTATTCGGCGAGGTGGTCGAGCTCCTCGGCGGTGAACTGCTGGTTGGTCTCGCGGAGACCGGCGACGTTGAACATCTTGTAATAGTGCATGCGGTTGCCGGGCTTGACGTCCTTGGTCGGCTTGCCGTCCGCGCCGTGCGCGACGCCGGAGGAGCCGATCCACTTGATGAGGTTGGCCTTCAGCGTGACCGGATCGACCGGGACGGAGTCCTCGGTGTTGCCGGTCTTGCGCTCGAGCGCGAGCTGCTGGGCGGGGTCGCGGTTGTCGAGCCAGGCGCCGGCGAGGGACTTGCGCGAGGCGACGTGCGTGAGGTCGGGGCCGAAGGCGCCGGCGCCGAAGTGGCCGCCGACGTTATGGCACATCACGCAGCTCTTGGCGGCGAAGAGGGCCTTGCCCTTCTCGGCCTTGGAACCGGCGGCCACGGGGGCGGCCTCGGCCTTCTGCTTCTGCACCCACTTGGCGAACTCGGCGGGCTCGACGACCTCGACGCGGAAGAGCATGTAGGCGTGCTAGTCGCCGCAGAACTCGGCGCACTGGCCGTAGTAGTGGCCGGTCTGGTCGGCCTGGATCCACATGTGGTTCTTGCGGCCGGGCATGAGGTCGACCTTGCCGGCGATCTTGGGCACCCAGAAGGAGTGGATGACGTCCTCGGAACGGAGGTTGATGCGGACGGCCTTGCCCTTCGGGATCACGAGCTCGTTCGGGACGGAATGCTTGGCGTCGTTGGTGAGGCCGAGCTGCGGGTATTCGAAACGGAACCACCACTGCTTGCCGATGACATCGACCTCGAGCACCTGCTCTTCGACGGTCTTGGCGTAGTTCTCGCGGCCGCCTTCGACGCGCGGATACCAGGCGGAAAGCTTGGAAGCCGGGACGGCTTCGGCCGGGACGTCGTCGGTGTACCAGATGGCGCTCAGGGTCGGGATCGCGATGACGACGAGCGCGCCGATGGACGCGGTGATGAGGCCGATCTCGATGAGGGGATTGCCGTGGCCGTCCTCGACGATGGCGGGCTTGTTCTCGTCGCCCGGACGCGAGCGGAACTTGATGACGGCGAAGACGAGCAGGCCGCCGACCAGCGTGAAGAGGACCACGACCAGCCAGACGGTGTCCATGAAGACATCGAACTGGACCTGCGCGACCGGACCCTTGGGGTCCATGGTCGACTGACGGACGGTCAGCTCTTCCTTGGAGCAGCCGGCCATGACGAGGGCCAGGAGGGGGGCGGCGAACAGACCGACCCGACTGAGGATACGAGAAAACATAAAGGAGATGTTTCGGACGCGGAAAAGTCCGCAAAAGTGTGTTAATTTGCAAGCCCCGGCAGGCCAAATCGCTCATAAATAGCCCGGGTTAGGGTCGATACCGAAGCAATAATCAGCAAGTTGTTGTTCATGAAGTGTTTATGTTTAATTATGCCTCATCATTCTCTCTAATATATATCAGTCTACCTAAAACACCCCCCTTTCCCCCTCTAGGATTGCGCCCTCCGAAGTCGCCCCCTAACCCCCTCGTGATGTCCTGGTCGAGCCCTCATGGCACCCCCCTGCCCGACTGGCGCCGGCGTACATTAATCATGGGGATCATGAACCTGACGCCGGATTCCTTCTCCGACGGAGGGGCGCTCCCTGGCGTCGACGACGCGCTCCGCCGCGCCGAAGCCTTGTTGCACGAGGGAGCCGACGTGCTCGATCTCGGCGCGGAGTCGACCCGGCCGGGCGCGGCGCCCGTCGCCGCCGCCGACGAACGCGACCGCCTCCTCCCGGTCGTCCAAGCCTTGCGCCGTCGCTTCCCGCAGGCCATGCTCTCGGTCGACACCTATAAGCCGGACGTCGCCGAGGCCGCCGTCGCCGCCGGCGCGGACCTCGTCAACGACGTCGAAGGCGGCCGCTTCGGCGCCCGCGGCGACGAGTCGCCGATGGGCGCGGTCTGCGCGAAGGCACGTTGCCCGCTCATCCTGATGCACCGCCGCCGCGAAGCGGATTATCACGATTTCTGGCCGGAAATACTGGCCGATCTGCGCGGTTCACTGCGCGCGGCGATGGCCGCCGGCATGGCGCCGGAACAGCTCTGGACCGATCCCGGTTTCGGCTTCGGGAAGACGCCGGACCAGAACCTCCGGCTCGTGCGCGACCTCGCCAAGGTCGCCGCGCTCGGTCACCCGGTCCTCCTCGGGACGAGCCGGAAGTCGACGCTCGGCCTCGTGCTCGGCGAAGCGGACCCCATGCGCCGGACGGCGGGCAATGACGTGACGGCCGCCTGGGGCGTCGCCCAAGGTTGTTCGATGGTGCGAGTCCATGACGTGGCCGCGATCCGCCCGGTCATCCGGATGGCCGATGCCCTCCGGCAGGGCTCCCTCCCGGCCGGAAAATAACCGCATTCAGCCGCTTTTCGCGTAAAAACAGCGGGGAATGGAGCCAGCAGTCGGACTTGAACCGACGACCTGCCGCTTACAAGGCGGCTGCTCTACCAACTGAGCTATGCTGGCCAACTTCCCTTGCTCACAGGGTTGTTCACAGGACGAAGGTGTCAATCCCGCCCTCCGGACCGACGATTAGGGGTTGAAACCGGGTTCATTTTGGACGCAATCCACAGACCCCAAGCCCCGTCTCATGCGTATCCACGTTTCCCTCCTCGCCTTTTGCGTCGCTCTCGCCGGCTGCAAGTCCTCGGTCGATTCGGCCAACATCGACTCGGTCGTGGTCTCCTCCAACCCGACCGCCGCAGCGGTCCGCCTCAACGGCGAGGCCGTGGGTCGCACGCCGACCACCATCCGCCTCGACCGCACCAAGAACTACGAACTGCAGGTCGGCAAGGGCGGCTACCTGACGGAGACTTCCGAACTCAAGCCCCGCCTGATCACCACCAGCGAAGGCATCGAGTTCGGCTTCCCCGCCGCCGTGAAGGTCAACCTCACCAAGGTTCCGGCCGAAGGCGAAGCCGGCGTCCCGCCCGCCGACAGTCCGGAATTCAAGAAGCTCTCGAAGAAGGCGCTCGGCGAAGAAGCCGCCGCCAAGGAAGGTCTCCAGGCCGACATCGCCGCGACGAAGGAAGCGGCCGTGAAGATCCAGGCCGCCCTCGCCGCCCGCGAAGCCGCCGCCCAGGCCCGCCTCGCCGAGATCTCCAAGAGCATCGCCGAAGCCAAGGCCGCCAAGGGTGAGGACGAAACCGCCAAGGCCAAGCTCGCCGAAGCCGAGATCGCCCTCGCTCAGGCCACCGCCCAAGCCGAAGCCGCCCGCGCCGAAGCCGAGAAAAACCTCAAGACCGTCGAAGCCCGTCGCGCCGCCCTCGCCGCCTCCGACGGCAAGGTCGTCCAAGCCAAGGCCGTCGTCGCGCAGGCCAAGGCCGCCACGCAGTCGGGCGACGATCGCCTCGCCAAGCTCGAGCAGACCTACTCCGCTGAGATGAAGTCCCTGAAGGATTCTCAGAACAATGCGTCCATCGCGATCAAGGCCCTCGCCGCCCGCGCCGATGAACTGAACCGCGTCGCCACCCAGGACACGAAGGGCAAGCAGTCAGAAGAAGCCCGCAAGCTCGCTGACGCCAACAAGGCGCTCGAAGCCCAGAAGGCCGCCACCACCAAGGCCAACGAAGCCCTCGCCAAGGCCAAGGCCGAAGCCGCCAAGAACTCGGCCGCCGAGAAGGCCGCCGCGAAGGCGAACGCCGACGTCGAAGCCATGCAGGCCAAGCTCGCCGAAGCCAACAAGGCCGCCGAGAAGGCCGCCGCTGACGCCCGCGCCCAGGCCGAAGCCAAGCTCGCCGAAGCCAACAAGGCCGCCGAGAAGGCCGTCGCCGACGCCCGCCTCGACGCCGAGGCCAAGCTCGCCGAGGCCAACAAGGCCGCCGCCGCCGCCCGCGCCCAGGCCGAAGCCCTCAAGTATTCCGAGTTCAGCTCCCGCTACGCCCTGCTCGAAAGCAAGCGTCGCTCCAAGGCCATCTCCGAAGAAGACTTCAAGGCCGCCCTCGCCGCGCTCCGCAAGGAACTCGGCCTCTGAGCCGGACACCGCTCCGCTCCGAAAAGCCCGGCCGCACGGCCGGGCTTTTTTGTTGGAAGAAAACCCGGGGGTCGCACCTTGGACGTCACCATGTCGGCCCCGCTCTCCCGTACGCCTCTCTTCGCCCTGCACGTCGAACTCGGCGCGCGCATCGTCCCCTTCGCGGGTTGGGAGATGCCGGTTCAGTACGCGGGCATCATCGAGGAACACATGGCGGTCCGCCAGGCGGCCGGCCTCTTCGACGTCTCGCACATGGGCGAGGCCCGCGTCCGCGGCCGTGACGCCGCGAAGTTCCTCGACGGGCTCATGACCAACGAGATGGCCACGATCAAGGTGGGCATGGCTCGCTACACGGTGATGTGCCAGCCCGACGGCGGCTGCGTCGACGACCTGATCGTCTACCGCCTCGCCGAAGACGAATTCCTCATCTGCCTCAACGCTTCCAACGCGCCGAAGGACATCGCCTGGATGCGCGCCCACGTCGGCTCCCATCAGGTCGAGGTGCTCGACGAATGCGCCGCCTGGGCCCAGCTCGCCCTCCAAGGCCCGCGCGCCGAGGCCATCCTCGCGCTCGTGACCGCGACCCCTCTCGCCGCGATCAAGCGCTTCGGCTTCGCGTTCGGGGAAGTCGCCGGCGTCGCCGGCTGCCTGATCTCCCGCACGGGCTACACGGGTTCGCCCGGCTTCGAGCTCTACCTGCCCGCGGCCGCCGCCGAACAGGTCGCCCGCGCGCTCCTGGCCGCCGGCAAGCCCCACGGCCTCGTGCCCGCCGGCCTCGGCGCCCGCGACTCGCTCCGCCTCGAGGCGAACTACCCGCTCTACGGCCATGAGATCTCGGAGAAGATCTCGCCCATCCAGGCCGGCCTCGGCTGGACGGTGAAATTCGCCAAGCCCGCCTTCATCGGCCGCGAGGCGCTCCACCGCCAGGCCCAGGGCGGCCCGGTCTCCTCGGTGGTCCTCTTCTCCCTCGAAGACCGTCGCATCGCCCGCCAGGGCGCGGTCGTCTACTCCGGCGAGACGCCCGTCGGCGAGGTGCTCTCGGGCACGCAGTCGCCGGTCCTCGGCAAGCCGATCGGCACGGCGCTCGTCGCCGCCGGCCACGCTTCGTCCGCCGCGCTGACGGTCGACATCCGCGGCCACCGCATCCCGTTGCGCCTCGCGACCGAGCCTTTCGCGAAGTGAAGGGTTGAAATAATCTCCGCCCGCTTTACCCAGAACCCATGAGCAACGTCCCCGCCGACCTCCGTTACACCAAGGACCACGAGTGGATCAAGGTCGCCGCCGACGGCACCGCCGTCATCGGCATCACCGACCACGCGCAGGCCGCGCTCGGCGACGTGACGTTCGTCGACCTCCCGAAGGTCGGCGCTTCCTTCGGACATGGCGACGTGTTCGGCACGGTGGAATCCGTCAAGGCCGCCTCCGACCTCTACAGCCCGGTGTCCTGCGAGATCATCGAGGCCAACGCCGCCCTCAACGACTCCCCCGACCTGGTGAACCGCGAACCGTATGGCGGCGCCTGGATGATCAAGGTGAAGGTGAGGAATCCGGGCGAACTGTCCGGCCTGCTCGACGCCGCCGGCTACGCCGCGCTGCTCTGAGCGCGCGCCCGCCCTTGCCCTGCGCGGGTTTTGGCCCACAGTATCGGGCCTGATGTCGTTCGCCGAAGTCCATGCCGCCCATCCCTGGGACGA
>VHCL01000010.1 GCA_016871725.1 Verrucomicrobiota bacterium
CGTCTGGTATGGCCATTGCACGCCGGAAAACCTGGATCGGATCATCGCCGAGCACCTGGTGGGCGGCAAGGTCGTCGCCGACCTACGTCTGGCCGGGCCGTCGACGCGCTGACGCCGCTTACCGCAGCGCCTTCTCGATGGCCATCTCGAGCTCCGCGGCGTCGGGCTCGACGTCGGAGCCGAAGCGGGCGAGGAGCTTGCCGTCGGCGCCGATGAGGAACTTGTGGAAGTTCCAGCCGACCGGACCCGGATGGCCGGAAGTCTTGCCGGTGAGCTTCTCGAAGAGCGGGTGCGCGTCATTCCCTTTGATCGCGACCTTCGCGTACAGCGGGAAGGTCACCTGGAAGTTCGCCTGGCAGAACTTCTTGATGGCCTTCTCGGTCGCCGGTTCCTGACCGCCGAAGTCATTGCACGGGAAGCCCGCGACGACCAGGCCGCGGGACTTGTAGCGCTCATGCAGGGATTGCAGCCCGGCGTACTGCCGCGTGTAGCCGCATTGGCTCGCGACGTTGACGACGAGCCAGGCCTTGCCGCCCTTCACGGCGCCGAGCGTGGTGGCCTTGCCATCGATGTCCTTGACCGGCACGCCGAGCAGGCCGGGGGCTTCTTCCGCCGAGGCGAAGGCGGCGAACAGGAGCAAGGCCGATGCTATGTATTTCATAGCCCCGTTTTTAAGAGCAAAACGAGGGGGCGCAAGCGTGCTGAGAAATCAAATCCGCTTGAAGGGGCCGGTGCTGGATTATCATCAGTGCTGCTATGAAACGTGATCTCCTCCTCATCACCCTCCTCGCCGCCGCGCTCTGCGCCGGCTGCGCGTCGCAACCGGTCGTCCAGAGCCGCGGCTCCCTGCAGGAAGTCGCCAAGCAAGGCACGACCTATCATCTGGACGCGCGCCGTTCGGGCCTCGGTGAGAACGAAATCCGCGGGCTCCGCGATCGCCTCCAGAAGGCCGGCCTGAGCCCGGCTTCGGCCGAGTCCGCCAAGCTGATCGTCACCCTGGCCAGCGACCAGCGTTCGGTCACCGAACGCCAGCATACCGGCGGCAAGAACGGCGTCGCCTACGACCGGCAGGTCAACGAACGCCGCCTCACGCTGACCGTGACGGAAAGCCGGCCCAGCGAAGACCGGGCCCGCCTGGAACGCCGGCACACGGGCGGCAAGAACGGCGTCGCCTACGACCACCGCATCGACGACCAGGGCGTCCTCCTGGAAGTCAGTTCGGCCGACGTCGGCTCGGCCTCGGCCGAAAGCCTGCTCACCGCGGCCCTCGCGGGCCTCGGCCGCTGAGCGAACCGCGGAAGCACCCTCAGGCGGAGCCGGCCGAGCCGGACTCCGCCTTTTCTTTAGCCGGACAGCCGGGAGGTCAGACCGGATCTTGATGCGCTTCCGCCGCAGGCTTTTCGAAGAACCTGTAGAGAATCGCGTAGATGATCAGCGCGGAAAGCACGCCCGTCAGGAAATCCGTCAAGGGCACCATCACGGCGGTATAGACCATGAGGCAGGCATGGAACCGGTCCTTCCTCCAGACTTCCTTGATCTCGTGGGGCTTGACCATGTTGGTCGCGACCCAAAGCAGGATGCCGGCGATGCAGGCCATCGGCACGTATTCCAAGTAGCTCGCGAGGAAGAGGACGATGACCAGTTTGAGGATGCCCTTGAAATAACCGGCCAGAGGCGTCACCGCGCCGGCCTTGATGCTGGTGGCCGTCCGGGCGAGGGCTCCTGTGCAGGGGAAGCCGTTGACCAAGGGAACGACGACCTGAACGATGCCCTGCCCCCACAGTTCCTTTTCCGCGTCGAATTTCGTCTTACGGTTATCGGCCAGACGGTCCGCCATCGTGGAACAAAGGACGCTCTCGACCGCCGACACGAAGATGATGGCGAAGGCGAAGTAAGCCAGGTCGTAGAGCACGGAAGCCGTCCAGCCGGGGAAATACGGTCCCGTGAACAGGAAGAAGTCCGTGGGGATGCCGGCAGGGTAACGATCCTTGATCAGCAGCACGCCGTTGTCCTTGAAGAAGTAGACCCCCAGCGCGGTCCCTAGGGCCATCGCGATGAGGGGCGCGGGGATGAAGATCGAGATCTTCAGCATCACGCGGGTCATCACGAGCGTTCCGAGGGCGATGAAGAGGGCGAAGTAATTGAAGTTGCCGGCCTGCGTGGCGAGGCTCTTGATCTTCTCGATCATGCCGCCTTTCAGCGGGAGCTGGACACCCACCGCTTCGCCGAAATTCGACATCGCGATGACGACGGCGATGCCGACGGTGAAGCCGACGATGATCGAGTCAGGGACCAGCTTGGCGTACTTCCCCATGCCGAGCAGACCCATGACCATGAGCACGACGCCGGCGATGATGCTGGCGAGGACCAGGAATCCATGTCCTTGGGCGAAAGTACCGCCCCCGGCTTCGCCGTATTTCGCCATCAAGCCGGCGATGACGGGGATGAACGCAGCCGTCGGACCGTACACCTGGTACTTCGAGCCGCCGAAAGTCCGGCCGACGATGCAAGCAAGAGCGCCGGCGATGATGCCCTGCTCAGGCCGGAGACCGGAGGCGATTGCGAAACCCATCGCCATGGGGATCGCAGTCAGCGCCACGATCAGCCCGGCGCTGAAATCCCGGTAAACGATGGACTTCCAGGTCCCACGGTCGAGGTCCTCGAAGCGCGCGTCGAAAAATTTTCCGAACCGAAGGAAGCGTTGCCAGATTTCAGTCATGGTAGGTCAGGGGAGTGAAGGTGATGAAAAAGAGAGCGGCTCATTCGGCGAGGCTTTAAATATACTTTTACCTATTACCAAAATATACTTAAAACTATAAAAACGGCCTTCTCTCCCTTTTTCTCAACTGCAGGATTCCCCTACGGCCCAATTTCACAGGCCCGTCGCCCGCTCGTCACCGATCACAAGCCTAGGGCCAGACCGCTTTGAGCACGGCACGGAAAGCTTCCGCGTCGACCGACGTGTCAGGCCGGTCGATGACTTCGATGCAGTCGGCGTTGTCCCAAAACTCCCCTTCCTTCTTCATGTTCCAGAAAGCCAAGGCCAGGGTCTGCCAAAGCTCGAAGCCGGTCAGCTGTCCGCGCGGCAACCAAGCCACGGCGACCGGGATCTCCTCGGTCAGGTCCGACTCCTCCCAGAGGACGTCGAACTTGCCGCACTCGCTGGGCCCGAGGAACTGCGTCACGAACTCCGTGTGCCGCGGCCCCGCCTCGAGGTAATATCGGCAGACGACCTCGCGCTCGGCCGGCTCGAGGTCGTCGCCGCCGTCGTCGTGGTAAGTGCAAGGCTCCGCCATGCCTCAAGGTCGGACCCGGCGCCGCCGCGGGCAAGTCAGGATTCCCGGCGGACGGTCCAGGCGAGAGCGGCCCAGCCCGCGATCAGCAAGGAACCGCCGACGGGCGTGATCGCTCCGAACCAGCGCGGCGCGCCCAAGGCCATGGCGTAGAGCGTGCCGGCGAAGACCGCGGCGCCGAGGGCCCAGAGCCGGGCGGGCCACGGGGAACGCGCGGGGACGGCCCCGACGGCGACGGCGTGGGTGAGCAGGTAGAACGTGGCGGTCTCCCACCAGCCGACGGCCTCCGGGACGAGGGCGAGCCGCGCCCTCAGGCCGTGGGCGCCGAAGGCCCCCAGCGCGATGGCGAGCGCGCCGAGCAGCCCGGCGGTGACCAGACGAGGCATGGCTTACGCGCCGGTGTCGGCGCCGCTCTTCTTCTGCGTGAAGACCAGGCCCTTCTCGCCGACCGAGACGATGACCGGCTCCTCCTTGTTGTAGTCGTCGCGCAGGATCGCTTCGGCCAGCGGATCCTCAAGGAGACGTTCGACCGCGCGGCGGAGCGGGCGGGCGCCGTACTTCTCATCCCAGCCGTTGTCGACCAGATAGCCGCGGGCGGCCTCGTTGACCACCAGCTTCACGCCCAGGTCGAGGAGACGCTTGGCGACCTTGTCGACCTCGATGTCGACGATCTTGGTCATGTGGACCTTGGCGAGCTGCTGGAAGATGACGATGTCCGTGAGGCGGTTGAGGAACTCCGGTTTGAAGGCGCGCTTGGTCTCGTCCATGATCCGGTCCTTGAGCTTCTCGTAGTCGCGCGTGGAGTCCACGCCGACGTCGAAGCCGACCGAGTTGTTGCGCTGCAACACGTCGGCACCGACGTTGGACGTCAGGATGATGATCGTGTTGCGGAAGTCGACGACACGGCCAAGCGAGTCGGTCAGTCGGCCGTCTTCGAGGGCCTGCAGGAGGAGCTGGATGACGTCCGGGTGTGCCTTCTCGATCTCGTCGAAGAGCACCACGGAGTAGGGCTTGCGGCGCACCGCTTCGGTGAGCTGGCCGCCCTCGTCGTGGCCGACGTATCCGGGCGGCGAGCCGATGAGGCGGGAGACCGTGAACTTCTCCATGTACTCGGACATGTCGATCTGGATGACCGCGTCCTTCTCGCCGAACATGCGTTCGGCCAGGGAGCGGGCCAGGAGCGTCTTGCCGACGCCGGTGGGGCCGAGGAAGAGGAAGGAGCCGATCGGACGGCGGGGGTCCTTGAGGTCGGCGCGGGAGCGGCGGAGGGCGCGGGCCACGACCTCGCAGGCGCGGTCCTGGCCGATGACGGCCGTCTGCAGGTCCTTCTCGAGTTCGAGGAGTTTCTTGGTCTCCTTCTTCTCGAGGCGGTTGAGGGGCACGCCCGTCCAGTCGGCGACGATGTGGAGCATCTCCTCCTCGCCGACGACGATGCGCTTCTCGTCACGCTTCTTGCGCCAGTCCTCGAGCATCTTCTCGCGCTTGGCCCGAAGCTTCTTCTCGGTGTCGCGCAGGTTGGCGGCCTCCTCGAACTTCTGGTTGCGCGAGGCGTCCTCCTTCTCCTGGACGACCTTGTCGATCTCGGACTGGACCACGTCGATGTCGGCCGGGACGTTCAACGAACGGATGCGGGCGCGGGCGCCGGCCTCGTCCATGACGTCGATGGCCTTGTCCGGGAGGTGGCGGGAGGTGATGTAGCGGTGCGAGAGACGGACGGCGGCCTCGATGGCGGCGTCCGTGTATTCGCACTTGTGGTGCTCCTCGTATTTCGCGCGGATGCCGCGCAGGATGAGCACGGCGTCCTCCGGCGTCGGGTCGTCGACCTTGACGGACTGGAAGCGGCGCTCGAGGGCGGCGTCCTTCTCGATGTGCTTGCGGTACTCGGAGAGCGTGGTGGCGCCGACGCACTGGATCTCGCCGCGGGAGAGGGCCGGCTTGAGGATGTTGGAGGCGTCCATGGCGCCTTCGGCGGCGCCGGCGCCTACGATCGTGTGCATCTCGTCGATGAACAGGATGACGTTCTTGGCGCGCTTGATCTCGTCCATGATGCCCTTGATGCGCTCCTCGAACTGCCCGCGGTACTTCGTGCCGGCGACCATCAGGGCGAGGTCGAGGGTGATGACCTTGCGGTCGAGCAGGATCTCGGGGACGACGCCGGAGGCGATCTCCTGGGCGAGGCCTTCGACGATGGCGGTCTTGCCCACGCCGGCTTCGCCGATGAGGACCGGGTTGTTCTTGGTGCGGCGGCAGAGGATCTGCACCACGCGGCGGATCTCCTCCTTGCGGCCGATGACCGGGTCGAGCTCGCCGGCCTTGGCGAGCTCGGTGAGGTCGCGCCCGAAGGTCTTGAGCAACGAGAGCCGTTCGCCGCGGCCGGGGCGGGCGCCCTCTTCGGAGGAGGAGCGGCGGGAAGGCGGCGGGGCGTCCTCGGAGGACTCCTCCGAGGGAGGCGGCGTGTCGCCGTCCTTCTTCTCGGACTCGTCGGCGGCGGACGGATCGATGTCGGCGAGGATCTCCTTGCGGCAGCGCTCCAGGTCGACGTCGAGCTGCTGGAGCACGCGGGCGGCGACGCCCTCCCCTTCCTTCAGGAGGCCGAGGAGGATATGTTCGGTGCCGACGTAAGCGTGGCCGAGGGCGCGGGCTTCGGTGACGGCATGGGCCATCACCTTCTGCACGCGGGGCGTGAGCGGGATGGTGTCCGGCGCCTTGGCTTCTTCGGGACCGGGGCCGACCTGCTTCTCGACGGCGCCGCGGACGGTCTTGAGGTCGAGGCCCATGCGGCCGAGGACGTTCACCGCCACGCCCTCGCCGAGCTTGATCAGGCCGAGAAGGATGTGCTCGGTGCCGACGTAGTTGTGGTTGAACCGGCGGGCTTCCGCCCGGGCCAGTTCCACGACCTTGCGGGCGCGGGGAGTGAAATTGTTGTTTTTGTCCTTATCCATGGAAAGTAGGTCGGGGGTGTGAGGCCGTCGGGGTTTGGTAGCAGGGACTATGCCCGAACCACGGGGAGGTTCAAGCGTTCCCCCGAAGTTGGGGATAACCCCGCCTTTTGCCTTTGCCAGCGGTGGGACCCGCCTGTTTCTTCATCCGCAAAACCATGGGTATCAGCATGCAAGCGGCGGGCGAGGCCCTCCGGGACCTCATCAAGGGTCTCAAAGGGCGGAAAGTGGCCGTATTGGGCCATATGCGGCCGGATGGCGACTGCATCGGCTCCCAGACCGCCCTGTGCCGGATGCTCCTCGCCGAAGGCGTGGACGCGCTCTGCGTGAACCGCGACCGGATCCCCCCGAACCTCGTCCCCTACGCGGAGGGCGTGACGTTCGTCAAAGGCGCCGATTATGACGCGACGGACCGGGTCGCCGTCACCGTCGACTGTGCCGATGCGTCCCGCGTCGGGACGGAACTGCTCGCCAAGTTCCCGGCCGGCATCCTGGCCAACATCGACCACCACGCCTCCAACCCGGACTACGCGCAGACGAATATCGTCGTCCGCGAAGCCGCCGCCACCTGCCACATCCTCGCCGCCGGCGCCCTCGCCCAAGGCCTCGCCGTCGACGCCGTCACCGCCAAGGCCCTGCACCTCGGCATCCTGACCGACACCGGGCGCTTCTGCTACCGCAGCACCACCGCCGACGTCTTCGCGATCGTCGCCGAACTCGTCCGCCGTGGCGCCGACCCGGCCGAGGCCAACTTCCGCGTCTTCGAGCAGGAGAGCCGCGGCAAGCTGGAGCTCACGAAACGCTTCCTGAACACGATAGCCTTCCACGAGGACGGCAAGATCTGCTCCGGCGAACTCACCCAGGCGGACTACGCCGCGACCGGCACCTCCAAGGAGGACAAGGAAGGCCTCGTGGAATTCCCCCGTTCCGTGGAAGGCGTCGAGATCGCCGTGCTGATGGAGGAAGGCGCCGACGGCATCCGTGGCAGCCTGCGCGGCCGCGACCCGAAGCTGCGCCTCGACCTCTGCGCCGCGAAGCTCAACGGCGGCGGCCACATGCTCGCGGCCGGCTTCAACATGCAGGGCTGCCGCCTGCCCCAGGACCGCGCGAAGATCCTCGGCATCGTCATCGCCCACTACCGCGAATACTCGGCGCGATGAGCGAGCCCGCCGCCGAACCCGCGGGCGTGCTGCTCGTCGACAAGCCGCAGGGCATCACTTCCCATGACGTCGTGGACAGCGTGCGCCGTCTCTACCGCACGCGCCGCGTGGGCCACGCGGGGACCCTCGACCCGATGGCGACCGGCCTGCTCATCGTGCTCGTGGGCAAGGCGACCAAGGCTTCGGACCAGCTGATGGCCGAGGACAAGGAATACCTCGGCGAAGCGACGCTCGGCGTCGTCACCGACACCCAGGACGCCGAAGGCGCGCCCCTGGAGACGAACCCCGTCCCCGAGGTCACCGAAGCGCAGGTCCGCGCGGCGCTCGCCTCGATGCTCGGCGACCAGCTGCAGGTCCCGCCGATGCACTCGGCCAAGAAGATCGGCGGGCAGAAGCTCTACGACCTGGCGCGCAAGGGTCTCGAGGTCGTCCGTGAACCCCGCGCGATCCGCATCTCCGAGTTCGAACTGCTCTCCTGGCGGAGCCCGCGGATCAACTTCCGGGTCCGCTGCACCAAGGGCACCTACGTGCGCACGCTGGCCTACGACCTCGGCCGCAAGCTCGGCCCGGGCGCCCACCTTTCGATGCTCCGCCGCACGCGTTCCGGCCGGCTCGACCTGGCCCGCGGCCATACGCTCCCCCAGCTCGGCGCGATGACCGACGCGCAGCTCGTCGCCGCCCTCGTGCCCGTCGCCGAGGCGACTTCCGCCGCATGAACGCGCCCCTCCATCTCGCCATCGGCGCCTTCGACGGCGTGCACCTCGGCCACCGCGCCGTGCTGCACTCCGCCCGCGAGGCCGCCCGGGCGGACGGGGGCGTCGTCGGCGTGCTCACCTACGACCCGCACCCGAGCAAGGTGCTGCGGCCGGAATCCGCCGTGCCGCTGATCTTCACGCGCGCCCAGAAGGACGGACGCCTGACCGAAGCCGGCGCGCAGCTGATCCATCACGAGAAGTTCGACCGGGCCCACGCGGGCATCGAAGCCGCCGGCTTCCCGAAGTGGCTGAAGCAGACCTTCCCGCAGCTGAAGTCGCTTCACGTCGGCGCCAATTTCCAGTACGGCCGGAGCCGCGCCGGCAACGGCGAGACCCTCATCGCGCATGGCGCGGCCGAAGGCCTCGGCGTCAGGCTCGTCGACGCGGTCAGGCTCGGCGAGGAGACCGTGAGCAGCTCGCGGATCCGCCAGTGCCTCGCCGCCGGGGACCTCGCCCTCGCGAACGCGATGCTCCTCCGGCCCTACGAGGCCGAAGGCGTCATCATCGGCGGACGCCGCCTCGGCCGGACCATCGGTTTCCCGACCGTGAACGTCGCCTGGCAACCCGAACTCAGGCCCGCCTACGGGGTCTACGCCGTCGAAGTCATCTTCCAGGGCGAGGCCCTGCCCGCCGTCGCCAACTACGGCCAGCGACCGACGGTCGAGAGCGGGCCGGTCGCGCCGCTGCTGGAAGCCCACGTCCTCCGCGGGGCGGCGCCGACCACCGGTGACATCGTCCGCGTCCGCTGGATGCGCCGGCTGCGCGCCGAGGAGAAGTTCGCCGACCTCGCCGCCTTGCGGGCGCAGATCGCGCAGGACTCCGCCCAGGCCAGGCAAGCGCTCGGCTTGCTCGACCAGGCTTAGGACTTGGCGTTCAGCCGGGCCCGGGACCAGAAGAACAGCACGTTCCAGAGCATGAGGCCGGAGAGCCCGAAGAGCGGGAAGTGCAGCTCCGTCCCGCCGTTGAGCTTCACGATGAACCAGCCGAGGACGGCGAGGACGTCGGCGAGGATCATCAGCCAGACGGCTTTGTTCGAACGGAGGAAGGCTTCCATGGTCAGACGGCTTGGGCGAACTTCTTGATGATGCCGCCGAAGGCGCCGTTCGAGAAGAAAATCACGCAGCGCGGGGACCGGTCGGCTTTCACGAGCGCGGTGAGTTCGGCGAGCAAGGCGTCGTTCGAAGCCGGGGCGAAACCCTGCCTGCCGGCGGCGTCGAGCGCGGCGGCGACGCCGGCGCTGTCGAAACGCTCCTCGCCGAGCTTGTCGGCGCGATGGGGCGGTGCCAGGAAGACCTCGTCGGCCTTCCTGAGGGCCTCGCGGAAGGCGTCCTGCATGACCTTGCGGGCGGCGGTGTTGCTGCGCGGCTCGAAGCAGGCGACGAGGCGGTGACGCGGATAACGGGCGCGCAGGGATTCCAGCGTCAGCTCGAGCGCGGTCGGGTGATGACCGAAATCCTCGATGACGGTGAGGTCGGGACGGTCGACGAGCACCTGCTGACGACGCTGCACGCCTTGGAAGGAATTGAGCGCGTCGAGCTTCAGCTTCGTCGGATCCCGGGCGTCGAGCAGGAGCCCGGCGGAGACGGCGGCCATGGCGGCGTTACGGGCGTTGAAGAGGCCCGGCAGGGCCCACTTCACCCTGCCCCACTCCCGGCACTTCCAGAGGAGCGTGAAGGAAGAGCCCGTAGGCGATTCCTGGAAATCGGCGATGACCGCGTCGTTGCCGGCGCCCGTGCCCACGCGCACGACCGGAGCCCAGCTGACGTTCTTCACCAGGCCGAGGACGTTGGCGTCGTCGCCGTTGGCGACGATCGCGCCGTCGCGCGGGACGATGCGGATGACGTGCGCGAACGTGCGCAGGACGTCGTCGAGGTCACGGAAGATGTCCGCATGGTCGAACTCGCAGTTATTGATCGCGAGCACGTGCGGCAGGTACTGGATGAATTTGCTGCGCTTGTCGAAGAAGGCCGTGTCGTATTCGTCGCCCTCGATGACGAAGGGACCGCCCGGCCGGCCGGGATGCGACGAATCCGGGAGGTCACGGGGCACGCCGCCGACGAGCCAGCCGGGGTCGGCGCCGTTGGCCTTGAGCAGCACCGCGGCCATGCAGGTCGTGGTGGTCTTGCCGTGGGTGCCGGCGACGACGACGTTGCGTCTTTCGTTCAACAGGCGGGTGCGAAGAAGCTCCGGAAGGGAGACGTAAGGCTGGGTGCGGGCTTCCAGCAGCCACTCCACTTCGGGGTGCCCGCGGGAGGCGACGTTGCCGACCACGACCAGGTCCGGCTTGAGCCGGGCGAGACGTTCGGCGGACCAGCCCTCGAGGATCTCGACGCCGGCGCCGCGCAGGTGGTCGGACATCGGCGGATAGACGCCCGTGTCGGAACCCATGACCTCGTGGCCCAAGGCGCGCATCAGCAAGGCGGCGTTACCCATCGCCGTGCCGCAGATGCCCATGAAATAAATGCGCATGGGCCAGATAAAAGCCCTCGGGGGCCCGAGGGCGAGAAACTTAGGCGGCGGCGACCTCCGCCAAACAGGAGGACCCCGGCTACCTTGCGGCGGCCGGGGTCCTGTACCGTACTTTGACTGTGCTAGCTTGGCTTGCGTTGTCTGTTACCTGACTGACCGTCTGCTACCTTTCTCCGTCTGACTGGCTTTCCGTCTGTTTTCACCGACTTCGGGCCCTTCCGACTTCGACTTTCACCGACTTCCAGCCCTCACCGACAACCGGCCGGTTCCGCACCGTCCTTACGCCGCGCGTCCCAGGTCGCCCAGGTCGGTCGGATGCGGATGATTCCGCTTCTCCTTGTCCAGGCGATGGCGGCGGCGAAGCTGGCGATCGACTTTGTCGATCAGAATATCGATGGACTTGTACAGATCGTCCGACTCCTCCCGGACGACGATGTCCGGGCCGGGGATCTCCAGCCTGATCTGGGCCCCGAACTCGCGACTGTGGTCGCTGCAGCGGGTGTGGACGAGTTCGACGTGCACGCGGATGATCCGCGGGTTGTGGCGCAGCAGTCTTTCGACCTTGGCGCGCACCGTTTCCTTCAGGGCGTCGGTGAGGTCCAGATGGATCCCGGTCACGACGATCGGAGCACTTGTCATGTGTGTTGTGTTTTTGGGGGTGACGTGAGACCCTGCGCCCATGTCAAAGAACAAGACCGTCGATGATTTCTTCAGGAGTTTCTCCGTGGTCATCATATCAGGGGCTTCTTCCGGGATCGGACGCGCGATACTCTCGCGTATCAGGGATTCTGAGACCAAGGCGGTCGTGTTCAACCTTTCGCGGACCGCCCCGGAGGGCGTCCCGAATTCCCTTAACTTCACTCACCTTACCTGCGACCTCTCGCAAGCCGCTGACCTCGCGGCGGTTGTCTCCGAATTACGGAAACTAATGCCCGGCGAAGGCAGGATACTGCTGATTAATAACAGCGGTTTCGGGGCCTACGGGGAGTTTCCGGCGCCCGGCGTCGACCACACCTTGCGGATGATCGACGTCAACGTGCGCGCACCGGTCGAACTGACGGCACGGCTCTGGGACGAGATCAGGACGCGCGGCGGCCAGGTCGCGAACGTCGCTTCGCTCGCGGGCTTCCAGCCCACGCCGCTGATGACCACCTACGCGGCGACGAAGTCCTTCCTGCTCGACTGGAGCGTCGCGCTCGACGCCGAAGCCAAGCCGCACGGCGTCCGCTGCGTGGCGATCTGCCCGGGCCCGGTCTCGACGAATTTCTCCAAGGCCGCGGGCTTCGCGAGTTCCACCGGCCTCGGCGGCCAGACCGCGGACGAATGCGCCGACGAAGCCGTGCGCGGGATGGCGGCCGCGCGGCCGGTCGTGGTCACCGGCTGGAAGCACCGGCTCCTCGCCGTCTTCTCGGCGCGCCTGCCCAAGCCCTGGGCGGCCGCGATCGGCCTGCGCATGATCCGGCGGCTGCGGCTGGACCGCTTCGTGAAGCAGGCCTGAGCCTACTTCGCGCCGTCGAGGAGCTCGCGGGCGTGGGAGAGCGCCACCTTGCTCGCGCGGTCGCCGAGCATGCGGGCCAGTTCGGATTCGCGGTCCTTGCGCTTGGCATGGACGGGGGCGATCGCGACGGTCGTCGACTTCTCGTCCTGCGTCTTCGTGACGACGAGATGGGCATGCCCGAGCGCGGCGACCTGCGGAAGATGGGTCACGCAGAAGACCTGGTGGCCCTGGCCGAGCGCGGCGAGCTCGCGGCCGACCTGCGCGCCGATCTCACCGCCGACGTTGGCGTCGACCTCGTCGAAGACCAGCACCGGGGTGCGGTCGACGGCGGCGAGCACGGTCTTGAGGGCGAGCATCACGCGGGCGGCTTCGCCGCTGGAGGCGATCTGGTCGAGCGGCAGGAGATCCTGGCCGGCGTTGGGGCAGAACAGGAAGCGGACCGCGTCGGCGCCGTGCGGGCCGAGTTCGGCGACGGCGACCTCGATGCGGAGATCGGCCTTCTTGAAGCCCAGCGAACCGAGCATCTTGCGGGCGGCGGCGGCGAGCCTGTCGGCTGCCTTCGTGCGGGCGGCACGGAGGGCTTCGGCCTGCTTGCGCAGGTCCTTCTCCACCTTGGCGGCCTCCGCCTTCAGCTTCGCCACGCGGGCTTCGACGTCGCCTTGCGAAGCGAGGCGGCGGCGGAGCGCCTCGCGCTTCTCGCGCACGGCGTCGGCGCCGGGGCCGTACTTGCGCCGGAACTCCAGCCAGAGGTTCATCTTCCCGTCGAGTTCGGCGGCGGACTCGTCGTCGGAGGAAAGTCCGCGGCCGAGGCGCGCGAAGTCGGCGCGGATGTCCTCCGCCTCCGCGGCGAGCGCATTCAGGCGGTCGCGCAGGGCGGAAGCTTCTTCGTCGATGCGGGCGACGTCGTCGCCGGCCTTGAGGAGCTTAGGCAGGACTTCGCCCAGGCCGTCGGAGCCGAGGCCGGCTTCCAGCTGGCCGAGCAAGGCCGCGAGTTCCTGGGCGCGGGACGAGCGCGCGTGGTCGCGTTCGAGCTTGGCGATGGCCTCCTCGGAGAGGTCGAGCGCATCGAGCTTCTCCAGCTGCGAGCGGAGGAAGGCCTCCTCGTCCTCGGAAAGGCGTTCAGCCGTGGCCGCATCGGCGGCTTCGCGGAGCAGCTCGTTGCGCTGACGCCAGCCGGCGCGGTAGGTCGCGAGCGGGGCGGCCAGGCCGGCATGCAGGTCGAGCATCTCCAGCTGCGTCTCGGCACGCATCAGCTTCTGCGGTTCGCCCGGGCCGTGGAAATCGATCCACAGCTCGCCGAGCTGCTGGAGCTGCGTGAGCGTCGCCGCACCGCCGTTGACGGAGATGCGGCCCGCCTTGGCGGCGTGGACCGAACGCTTCAGGATGAGCAGGCCGTCGTCGCAGGCCGGGAGGTCGAGCGCCTTCAGCGCCTCGTCGAAGCGCTTGTCGCCGTCGGTCTCCAGCTCGGCTTCGACCGAGCACTCTTCGGCGCCCTTGCGGACGATCGTCTTCGCCGCGCGGTTGCCGGCGAGCAGCGAGAGCGCGCCGAGCAGCACGGACTTGCCGGCGCCGGTCTCGCCCGTGACCACCGTGAAGCCTGCGCCCAGTTCGAGCGAGGCGCGGTCCATCAGGGCGAGGTCGCGGATTTGGAGGCGGCGGATCATGCGGTGGGCCGGCTGCCGAACAAGGCGGAGCCGACGCGGACACAAGTAGAACCTGCGGCGACCGCGGATTCAAGGTCTCCGCTCATCCCCATCGACAATTCCGGGAGCGCCACGCCGAAGCGGGCGGCGAGGGCGTCGCGGCAGAGACGGAGCTCGGCGAAGGTACGGTCGGCGACCGCGGGGTCGTCAGAGAGCGGCGCGACGGCCATCAGGCCCTTCACGACGAGGGCCGGCTGGGCGAGGGCGGTCTCAAGCAGCCGGGGCGCGTCCGCCAGGTCGCAGCCGAACTTCGCGGGATCGTCGCCCGCGTTGACCTGCAGCAGCACCTCGCGGCGCAGGCCCATCTCGCCGGCCAGCCGACCGAGGCGGGCGGCGAGTTCGGGGGAGTCGACGCTCTGGATGACGTCGAAGGCCTGCAGGGCGTGCTTGGCCTTGTTCGACTGCAGGTGGCCGATCAGCTCCCAACGGAGGTCGGCGGGCGCCAAGGGACGCTTCTGGGCGGCTTCCTGGACGCGGTTCTCGCCGACGGCCCGCAGGCCGAAGCCATAGGCCAGCAAAGCGGCCTCGACCGGGTGGGTCTTGGTGACCGGCAGGAGGCGGACGGCGGACGGGTCGCGGCCGACCCGGGCGCAGGCGGCCCGGATGCGGGCCAGCACCCCCTCGCAATGGGCCTTGAATTGGTCGGAGGTGACCATTTCCCCCAGAGGGAGGGAGAACGGGCGGGGAGTCAACCAAGGGGGCTCCCCGGGCCACCCCGAGGGACTGACCTCAGGATTAGCAGGTCTACACTTGAAGGCCTTCGCCATTAGTTTTATTAATCATGGCGACCTTCCTTCCATGCATATCGAGAACCTGAAGATCTTCCGCGACCTGGTGGACAACGAAAGCTTCTCCAAGGCCGCCAAACTCAACGCCATCACCCAGTCGGCCGTCAGCCAGCAGCTGCGATCGATGGAGAAGCACTTCAACGTCCTGATCGTCGACCGCAGCCAGAAGCAGTTCCGGCTGACGCGCGAGGGCCGGAGCCTCTATGAGGCCGCCAAGGACATCCTCAACCGCTACGAACAGGTCGGCAGCGAGATGCAGGAGATGCGCAAGGTCGTCAGCGGCACCGTGCACATCTCGACCATCGTCTCCATCGGCCTCCATGAGCTGCCGCCGCACGTGAAGTCGTTCATGCAGGAATTCCCCCACGTCAACGTGCGCGTCGAGTACCGCCGTTCGAACCTCGTCTACGAGGACGTCATCTCCAACGCCGTGGACTTCGGCCTCGTCGCCTTCCCGCAGAAGACCCGCCAGGTCGAGATCATCCCGCTCATGGAGGACCAGCTCGTCGCCATCTGCTCGCCCAGGCACAAGCTCGCGGCGAAGAAAGAGATCGACCTCGCCGACCTGCAGGGCGGCAAGTTCATCGGCTTCGACCAGGACATCCCGACGCGCAAGGCGCTCGACCAGTTCTTCCGCGAGCAGCGCATCGAGCTCGAGCCTTCGATGGAGTTCGACAACATCGAGACGCTCAAGCGCGCGGTCGAGGTCGACGCCGGCGTGGCCCTCGTGCCCGAAGGCACCATCCGCCAGGAAGTCGAGCAAGGCACGCTCGTCATGCTCCGCCTGCGCGACCGCCGCGTGGCGCGACCGCTGGCCATCCTGCACCGCAAGGGCCGCGTGCTGACGCCGGCCATGAAACGCTTCATGACGCACCTCATGAACAGCGCCGGCGGCAAGGCCGCGGCCTGATCAGACCCGCTGACGGGCTTCCCGGGCCGCCACGGCGAACCCGGGCAGCGCCTGCGCGCCGAGCATGCCCAGGCCGAGCCAGAGCAAGGCCTCGTCGGCCGGCGCGCGCAGCGCGGTCGCGGCCAGACCCCACCAGAGGAGCGCGCCGACGAGCGGGGGCCAAGCCCGGCGCAGGGCGGCCCGCGCGAGGGACCAGGAACCGAGCAGCGCGGCCCCGAGGGCCGCGGCGACGGGGGCCGCGATCGCCCCGAGCGCGAAGCGCGCGTAGGCGACGAAACCGAGCGAGACGAGGAGGCCGGCGAGCACGGCGGCGTTGACGCGGAAGTGCGTGGGGAGCAGGTGGAGCTTCACGCGGTGGGCGTGGAGGTAATAGAGCGAGGCGACCGTGCCCATCACGAGGGTGAGGGTCCAGACATAGAAGGCCCCGCTGACCGGGATGGCGTACCGCGCGATGGCCCACTGCGCGAGGAGACACTTGGCCAGGATGAGCGACCAGATCGCGCCCAGCCGGTCGGTGACCAAGGCCTCGCGATAGGCCCGCTCCACGGAGAGGGCGAGTTCGGTCTGTTGGGCGGAAGGAAGCGACGTGGCGGGCATGGCGGGCTATCTGGCCCACAACTTGAGGCTTCGGATCGCGACCGCAACCGACGGCGGCACTTCCTTCTCCCAGTCCGGCACGCCCTTGCGGATGCGTTCGGCCAGGGTGCGGGGCTGGCAGGCCATCGCGACGGGATCGGCGCCGGTGATGGGGACGAGGAACCCGTTGTTGAGCAGATGCTGGAAAAGCCCGGCGACGGAAGGGCGCATCTGGATGTCGGAAGCCGTGACCACGGAATCCTCGGCGATGCGGTAGCTTTCCGGGAAGCAGACCTTGCAGGCGACGGGATCGAGGATGAGGCGGCGCAGCTGGTCGCCGAGCATCGGGTAGACCATGACCCGGACGCCGTCCTTGAAGAGCCGGCCGCAGGACTCCAGCACGCCGCCTTCGAGGTGCGTGTAGTGCTCGGGATTGAAGAGGTCCACGAGGTTGTTCATGCCGGCCACGAGCGTGATGCCGCCCGTGGTGTGGAGGCGGAAGTAAGCGGGCAGGCGATACCAGCCGCGGTGCCGGGTGACCAGCAGGGGGTGCTGCATCGCGCCGACGAGGCGGATGCGGTCGATCAGCTCGGCCTCGGGGTGAGGGTCGGAACCGATGCACATCTCGAAAAGCGCGAGGACGTCCTTGCCGCCGTCCGGCAGCGCGCGGAGCGCGCAGGCGAGCATGTCCTCGTTGACGAGGGAGACCGGCCGGAACGTGCCGCGCGCGACGAGCACGGAACGTTTGTAGAAATACTCGCTGGGGACCTGCGGGTCGCCCTCGGGGCCGAAGAGCACGGCGTCCGTCAGGCCGAGCCGCACCAGGCGTAGGGCCGCGGCGCGATTGTCGAACGCGCCGAACGCGGGGCCGCTGAAGTGCGCGAACTCGATCTCGACGCGGCCGGAACCGACCTCGTCGACGAGGGCGGTGAGGAAGCTGTCGACGCTGTCGCGGGTGTTGAGGGCGGCGTGGATCAGGTTGACGCCCACGGCGCCGAGGGCGTCCTGCTGCCGGCCCGCGTCCTTGTCCCAGAGGCGAAGATGGAGGATGACCTCGCTGGGCTCGGCGCCCGGCTGGTCCTGGAAGCGGATGCCGATCCAGGAATGCCCCTGCCCTTTCCCGTCATGGGGCGTGGTCGCGACGGTGTCGGCGAAGGCGAAGAAGCGGGTGACCGAGCCGCGTTCGGCCTTCAGCCGGTCGACCAGGAGCCCGTATTCGTGGTCGAGCATCTGCTCGAGACGCTGGCGGGAGACGTAACGCTGCGGGTGGCCGTAGATGGCGTCGCTGATCCGCATGTCGTAGGCCGAGATGCTCTTCGCGACGGTCCCGGAGGCCCCGCCGGCCTTGAAGAAGTGGCGGACGACCTCCTGGCCGGCGCCGATCTCGGCGAAGGCGCCGTAGGCGGAACGGTCCAGGTTGATGGCCAGGGCCTTGCGGGAGGTGGCGGCTCCGGCCGATGACGTAGGCTCAGACATGACCCCAGATTAAGTCCGCCCGCCGAGCGGCATCGAGAGGAAACCGCGGGCTAAAAAATCCGCTTTGGATTGGCGAAAACAAGACAGGGAAGCATCATTTCGGCATCACCCGTCCCTCGCCATGAAAGATTTCCTCAAGTCGGTCCTCGCCTCCGCCCTCGGCACGGTCCTCGCCTTGTTCGTCGGCGTCTTCCTGCTGATCGTGCTGCTCGTCGGCATGGCCGGCTCGGCCGGCGACGGCCAGGCCTCGGCGCACGTGGCCGTGAAGCCGAAGAGCATGCTCGTCATCGGGGGCGGACTGACGATCGAGGACACCCCGGAGCACGGCGCGCCGGGCCTGGACGCGCTGCTCTTCGGCCCGGCCGGTCCGCGGCTCGACCTCCTGCGCGCCCTCGAGGCGATCGACCTCGCGGCCAAGGACAAGCAGATCGCGGGCGTCCTCCTCAGCGGAGAGCTCGCCGCCGGACTGACGCAGAAAGCCGAGCTCCGCCGGGCGCTCACGGCTTTCAAGAAGAGCGGCAAGCCGGTCATCGCCTGGGTCGAGAACGCGTCGCAAGGCGAGTACTACCTGGCGAGCGTCGCGGACAAAGTCTACGCGCACGTCAGCGGCGAGGTCGAGTTCAAGGGACTCGCCTCGTACAACATGTACTTCGGGGACACCCTCCGCCTCGCCGGCCTCGGCGTGCAAGTCACCAAGGTCGGGAAATACAAATCCGCCGTGGAACCTTACCTCGGAAGCACGATGAGCGCCGAGGCCAAGGAGCAGGCCGAAGTCCTGATGAACGGCCTCTGGAAGCGCCTGCTCGCGGACGTGGCCCGTTCGCGCGGCCTCACGACCGAACGCCTGACCAAGGTCGTCGAAAGCGGCGGCATCTTCGCGGCGCGTAAGGCCGTCGAACTCAAGCTCGTCGACGCCGTCCTGCATCGCGACGAACTCGTCAGCCGGGTCCGCGAAGCGGGCGCGGGCGCCGACGACGCGGGCACCTCTTTCCGCCGCGTCGGCCTGCACCGTTACGCCCACAAGGTCGCCCTGCCCTCCCGGGGCGGCAAGATCGCCATCGTCTACGCCGAAGGCGAGATCGTCGACGGCTGGGGCGGGGCCGGCGAGATCGGCGGCGACCGGCTCGCCCACGACCTGCGCTCGATCCGCGGTGACGACGATTTCAAAGCCGTAGTGCTCCGCGTCAACAGCCCCGGCGGCTCGGCGTTCGCCAGCGACGTCGTCGCGCGCGAAGTCTCCCTGCTCAAGAAGAAGGGCGTGCCCGTGGTGGTCTCCATGGGCGACGTCGCCGCGAGCGGCGGCTACTACATCGCCGCGCCGGCCAGCCTGATCATGGCGGACCCTTCGACCATCACCGGTTCGATCGGCGTGTTCGGCCTGTTCCTCAACTACGAAGACCTCGCCAAGAAGGTGCAGCTCGGCACCGACGGCGTGAAGACCGCGCGCTTCGCCGACCTGCTCTCCGATCATCGGCGCGCGACCCCGGAAGAACTCGCGGTCATCCAGTCATCCGTCGACGGCGTCTACGAAGACTTCCTCGCCATCGTGGCCGCCGGCCGCGGACTCAAGCGAGACGGCGTGCACGAGATCGCCCAAGGGCGCGTCTGGCTGGGCGAAGACGCCCGCGGCCTGAAACTCGTCGATCAGTTGGGCGGCCTGCGCGATGCCCTCAAGGAGGCCAGGCGTCTGGCCAAACTCGATGATGCCGCCTGGGTCCAGGTGCCGGCCCTCCACTCCGGTCGGGAGACCTTCCTGCAGCAGCTGCTCTCGGATGACGACGACCAGGCCCCCCTCTTCGCCAAGGTCTCCGGCGATCCCGCCAAGGATTTCCTGCGAGCCAACGCCCGTTGGCTGCGCGCGATCCGCGCCCTCAACGACCCGCGGGGCGTCTACCTGACCTGCCCCTTAGTCGCCCCGCGCTGAGCGCGCTCAGGGCTTCTTCGGCATCTGCGCCTTGGCCTCCGGCATCCACTTGCGGAGCTGGGCGACGCGGGTGCTGTCGGCGGGGTGCGTCGAAAGGAACTCCGGAGGCTTGCCGCCTCCCGCCTTGGCGAAGCGCGTCCAGAAAGCCGGGGCCGCCTCGGGGTCGTAGCCGGCGCGGGCCATGAAGACGAGGCCGAGCCGGTCGGACTCGGACTCATGGCTGCGGCTGAACGGCAGCAGGATGCCGTACTGGGCGCCGAGGCCGACCGCGGCCATCCAGGTGCCGCGGGTCTTGGCGGAGGAATCGCGGGTGGCCTCGTCGGCGACGGCGGCGGCGATGGCGACTCCCATGGCCTGGGAGACGCGCTCGGAGCCGTGCCGGCAGATGACGTGCGCGACCTCGTGGCCCATGATCACGGCGAGGTCGTCGTCCGTCGGGGCGAAGGCGAACATGCCGGCGTGGAAGCCGATCTTGCCCCCGGGCATCGCGAAGGCGTTGGGTGACTTGTCGTCGATGACGGCGAACTCCCAGCGGGAAGCGGGCGGCAGGACGCCGGCCTTGTCGTCACGGCGCGCGGCCGCGACGATCTTGAGGCCGATCTCGCGGAGCTTGGGCAGCCGCGGGTCGGCCGGCAGCTTCTTCATCTTCGCGAACTCGGCGGCCGAGAGGGAGGCCACCTCGCTTTCGTCGACGAGGATGAACTGCGAGCGCCCGGTCACCGGGACTTGCTGGCAACCGACGATGGCGAGGGACGCGAGGAGCAGGAACAGGCGCATGGGGGGCGGGGGAAGTCAGGGAGTCGGCGGGGCCGGCGCGGACGGTTCGTCGACGTAGTACTTACGGTATGAGGAATCGTACGTGTCCGTGTAGGCCGAGGCCATGCGCAGGGACATCGCGTTGAGGACCACCCCGAGCAAAGGAGCCTGGGCGTCGCGCAGGCGCCCGAGGCAGGCCACGGCGTTACGCAGGTTGACCGTGTTGTAGCGGACGACGTAGAGCACGCCGTCGACCTTCGGCAGGAGGTGCAGGGAGTCGGAGACGGCGCCGATGGGCGGCGAATCGATGAACACGCGGTCGTAGCGGCCGCGCAGCCCCTCGATCATCTCGAGGAACCTGGGGTGATTGATGACCTGGGTCGGATTCTTGCAGCTGAGGCCGACGGGCAGCACGTCCAGGCCGGGCGTCACGTCGCGGACGATCGCGTCGTCCAGCGACACCTCGCCGTTGAACCAGCGGCTCAGGCCGGCGTCGCCGGTGAAGCCCAGCGACGGACCGACGTTCGGCAGGCGCAGGTCGGCGTCGATGACGAGCACGCGCTCGGAATGCTGGGCGAAGATCAGCGCGAGGTTCGTGGCGACGAAGGTCTTGCCTTCGCTCGGCCGCGTCGAGGTCACGAGGAAGACGCGCGCCTTGGCGACGGCGGGGTTGACCTTGAGCGCCGAGTAGATCGAGCGGACGGCCTCGGTGGCGATCCGGTCCTTGTCCTGGCGCGCGAGCAGCGCGCGGTCCGGGCCGGCGGTCGCCACGATCCGGGGGATCGTGCCGATCAGCGGCAGGCCGAGGGAGCCCTCGACGTCCTGGGCCGACTTGATGCGGTCGTCCAAGGTGCCGAGCACGACGACGAGCACGACGCCGAAGCCGAGGCCGAGGCCGAGGCCCACGAGGGCGCTGAAGTAGTAGTTCTTGTTGATCGGCTTGTCCGACACGGAGGGCATGTCGAGGATGCGGATCGAGGTGCTGGTGCCGGAGGTCGAGGAACGCAGCTTGGCCTCCTCGTAATTGAGCTTCTGCCGGGCGAGGAACTCCTCGTTGGCGCGGATGTCCTTGTCGACGCGTTCCAGCTCGACGTTGGCCGCCTGCAGCTTGGAGATCTCCTCCTCCTTGGCGACCAGGTTGCGGAGGATGGCCTCGTGCCGGGCCTTGGCGTTCTCGAGGGCGGCGCGGCGGGACTTCACCGCCTGCGCGACGGCGTCCTTGAGCTGCCGTTCCACCTGGTTGTAGGCCTCGCGCTCGGCGACGAGCTTCGGATGCTGCTCGGTGTAGGTCTCCATCATCTGGCTGATGCGGATCTTCGAGGCGCTGAGGGCCGTCTGGGCCGCGGCGACGTCGGCGTCGGCGCGGATCTGCGGGATGTCGCCGACCGGACGGCCGGCCTGCTCGTAGCTGGCGATCACGGCGACGAGGATCTCGTTCTCGTCGATCTGCTTGCGGGTCTCCTCGCGGTCCTTGACGAGCACCGAGCGCTCGGTGGTGAGCGTGTTGGTGTCCTTCGCGATCGAGAGGAGCTTCTGGTTCTTGATGAGCTCGTTCTTCTGCTCGTAGAGCCGGCGGACCTTGTCGTCGAGGGTCTCGATCTCGATGCGGGCCTTCTCGACGAGCGGGTTGGTGACCATCAGGCGGTCGTCCTCGCTGTACTTCTGGATGGACTCGCAGAAGAGGCGGGCGACCTGCCGGGCGAGGTCGCGGTTCGGATGGGTGAAGTCGACGTTGATGACGAGGGTCTGCCGCTGGGGGGTGATCCCGCGCTGCTTGGCGAAGACCTCCTGCTCGGTCAGCGGGCCGGAGAAGATGTTGCCCGCCTGGTAAGGCTCGAGGACGAGCTTGCGCTCGGCGGTGGTCAGCCGGCGCGAGACGCCCTCGATGATGTTGGCGCTGCGCATCGCCTCGACGGCGGTGAAGAAGTCGTCGTTGGAGACGATCTTGAAATTGTCGTCGGCCGCCGACGAGCCGCCGCTGATGTTCGGGGCCAGGCGGAAGACGCGGAGCCGGCCGGTGGCGCGGTATTCGGCGGTCGTGTTGAAGGTGTTGAGCAGCGCGAGCGTGAGGAAGACGAGCGCCGAGAGGATGATCCACCAATAGCGCTCCCGGAGCATGAGCAGGTAGCCCATGACCGGGTTGGCGGAGCCGCCGCGGGTCCCGGCGCCGTAGGCGCCGTAGCCGTAGCCGTAGCCCTGCCCTTGCCCGGCGCCGTAGCCGCCGTAACCATAGGAGCCATAACCGCGGGAACCGCCGCGGGCGGGCTCAGGCGGACGGCCGGAGGAAGCGGGATCGGGCGTGGCCATGCGGGCTCAGATGCGGCTGTCGCGGACGTAGATCTGGTCTTCGTCCTCGAGGACGAAGTCCGGCTCGTCGCCGTCGTCGATGCGACGGACGTCCTTGGTGATGACCATGGGGGCGCCCGGGCGCTGGCGCTTGATCGTGACTTCCGAGCGGTTGCCGCGGGGGAGGACGCCGCCGGCCATCGCGAGGGCGCGCCCGAGCGTGAGGGTCTCTTCGGGCGGGATCGAGACGGGGCCGGGCTTGCCGACGTAACCGGAGACGTAGACGCGGCGCTCGGCGTAGGTGACGATGGAGATGGCGACCTGGGGCTTCTTGAAATACTGCCGGAACTGGTTGGCGAGTTCGACCTGCGCCTGCGTGACGGTGAGGCCGGCGACGGGCACGAGCTTCTTCAGGAAGGGGATGTCGACGGTCCCGTCGGAGTTGATGCGGCGCTCGATCTGGGTGTCGGGTTCGTTGATCACCAGGATGCGGACGAAATCGCGCGGACGCAGGCGGTAGCTGTTCTGGCCGTCGGCCGGATCGGCCTGCACCGTCGGCGTCGCGACGACGTACTCCGCGGGCGCGGCGGCCGGCTTCACGACGTCGGCCGCGACCGGCGAAGGGACGAAGCCGGCGGCGACGGGCTCGGCGGCCCCGGCGCCGATCGTGAGCACGTTCTCGGGCTCGAGGGCGGTGGAAGAGAAACCAGCGCCGTCGGAGGCCGCGCAAGCCGTGAGGAGCAAGGCGAGGCAGCCGACTCCGAGCAGGCGATGAAGGACGGAAGTCATGAGGGCAAGGTAAGCGTGAAGCCGGGCCGGGTCAACCGGTCCCGCCGGAGACCCCGGGGGCTGCGGACCGGTCCCGCGGACCGGTCCGCCCCTCCCCTGCCGCTCAGTAGCGGAAGGCGGCGGACACCGAGAAGCTGTTCGCGTTGAAGGTCGACGAGGCGTTGGAGGACTTGGCGTCGGTGAAGTTGTAGTTCGCCTGGAAGCTCAGGTGCGAATTGTACTTGTAGCTGGCGCCCAGGACGTAGGTCCAGGTGTCGATCGTCGTCAGGAGGGAATTGGCGGCCACCTGGACGTCGCTCTTGGACACGGAAAGATTGAAGTCCAGGTCCTCGGCGGCGGCGTAGCTGACGCCGTAGTTGTAGGAGATGTTCTCCATGCGTCCGTTGGTCGTGGCGCCGTTGATGTCCCGGCCGAGGGTCAGCGAGTGGCTGAGACGCTCGGTGAGGACGTGGCTGAGGCTGACGGAATAGGACGGGTCGGTCTGGGCCTCGGTGTTGTCGAAGTTGAAGCGGTTGAAGCCGGCGCGGATCACGCCGTTGAGCTTGCCGGACTCGGTCAGCTGGCCCTTGGCGGTGAGGCCGTAGAAGTCCTTCTCGAGCCGCTGGTGGTCGAGGGCCGGACGGGCGGTCGCGCCGGGGCCGGAGCTCAGGTAAGGAGCGGCGGAGAAATCGGTGACGTCATGCTGCAGCACGAGGCCGAAACTGAGCTTCTCGAAAGCCTGGTAGTCGAAGCTGAGCGGCATCGACTGGGTGTTCAGCTCGGTCAAGGGGTTGGTGTTGTAGGTCGAGGTGCCGCCGGAGACGAGGGTCACGGGGTCGAGGTACTGGTTGAAGCTGTTGACGTAGCCGAGGCCGACGGAGAGGCGCTCGGTCAGCTTGTAGTCCGCGCGGAAATTATGGACGTAGTTGCCCTGGCGGACCAGCGTGGCGCCGATGACGGAACCGCTGACGCCCTGGAACTGGAGGTCGTCGTTACGGGCGGTGACGCGGTAGGAGGAGTTGAGCGAGAGCTTCAGCGGACCGCCGTCGGCGTAGGTGACGCCGAGGCTGAGGGCGTCGCGGTCATCCTCGAGGCCGGCGAACTGGGCGCCGTTGAAGTGGACCAGGGAGCGGCTGGCCTTGAACTCCACGGACAAGGCGGAATCCTTGCCGTACTCGAGGGCGAGGCCGGGGGTGACGAGCCACTGCGTGGCGGACTTCTTGGTCGCGCCGGAGAAAAGGTTGTCGGTGACTTCCAAGTAGGTGGAGGCGTCGAAGAAGAGGTCGCAGTCGTTGCCGATCTGCACGAGGGGCGAGGTCGGGACCCAGTTTGCGCCTTGGACCAAGGTCGTGACGGTGAGGGCCGAGGCAGCGATAAGGAAGCGGGACATGGGGGTGTTCTTGGGGGGTATCCGAGAGATAAGTGAAATGCGGATGGCTTCAACCCCCAAACAGCGGGAAATAGCCTAAAAACAAAGACCCCGCCCGATCAGGGGCGGGGTCGTGAACGACCTCAATGCCGGCTTCAGGCCGTGGCCTCGGTCGGGAAGACGCGGATGCGACGGTAGGCGGGCAGACCGGTGCCGGCGGGGACGAGGTGACCCATGATCACGTTCTCCTTGAAGCCGGTCAGGTTGTCGCGCTTCGCCATCGTGGCGGCGTCGGTGAGGACGCGGGTCGTCTCCTGGAAGGAGGCGGCCGAGATGAAGGACTCGGTCTCGAGGGAGGCCTTGGTGATGCCCAGGAGGATCGGCTCGGATTCCGCGATCTGACCGCCGCGCTCGTTGATGGAGCGGTTGGTCTCGGCGAGGATCGTGCGGTCCACCTGTTCGCCCCAGAGGAAGTCGGAGTCGCCCGGCTCGGTGATGCGGACCTTGCGGAGCATGCGCGAGACGATGATCTCGATGTGCTTGTCGTTGATCACGACGCCCTGGGTGCGGTACACCTTCTGGATCTCGGTGATGAGGTAGTCCTGCACCTTGGACTGGCCGAGGATGTCGAGGATGTCGTGCGGGTCGACGGCGCCGTCCGTGAGGACCTGGCCCTGCTTCACCTTGTCGCCGGCGGCGACGATGATGTGCTTGCCGTGCGGGATGAGGTGCTCCTCCTCGCGGCCGATGGAGTCGGCGATGACGAGGCGCTTCTTGCCGCGGACGGAAGGTTCGAAGCGGACGGTGCCGTCGATCTTGGCGATCTCGGCGGCGTCCTTCGGGGGACGGGCCTCGAAGAGCTCGGAGATGCGCGGCAGGCCGGCGGTGATGTCCTGCGTCTTGGCGGCCTGGCGGGGGATCTTCGCGACGATGGAGCCGCGGGCGACCTTGTCTCCTTCGTCGACTTCGACGCGGGCACCGGCCGGGATGGAGAAGGAACCGACTTCCTTGCCGTTGGCGCCGATGATCTGAATCTGCGGATTCTGTTCGTCGGAGTGCTCGATGACGGACTTGTAGAACGTGTTGTTCGACGGATCGCGCTCTTCGGTGAAGGTCACGCCGGAGATCATGTCGACGAGGCGGATCTTGCCGTCGCCGTTGGCGATGATCGGAGTGGAGTTCGGGTCCCAGGCGGCGATGAGCACGCCCTTCTCGGCGGTCTTGCCGTCCTCGACGCCGACGACGGAGCCGGCGACGATGCGGTATTCCTCGGTCGGCGAACCGGCCTCGTTGAGGAGGCGGATCGAACCGTTGCCGTTGACGGCGATGAACTTGTCGCCGACGGCGACCGTGGTGAGGTCGACGTATTGGACGAGGCCCTTGCCCTTGGACTTGATCTCGGGGGTCTTGAGCTGCGCGACGCCGCCGATGTGGAACGTGCGCATGGTCAGCTGGGTGCCCGGCTCACCGATGGACTGGGCGGCGATGATGCCGACCGCGGTGCCGCGTTCGACCATGCGGCCGGTCGAAGGATCGAGGCCGTAGGAGGTGGGCGGGATCGCGTTCACGTTCATGTGCGTGAGCGGGGAGAGGACCTTGACGCGGTCGAGGCCGACGGTCTCGATGCGCTTGGCGAGGACTTCGTCGATGAGCTCGCCGGCCTTCACGATGATTTCGGAAGGATTGAGCGGGTTCGTGACGTCTTCGGACGGGCAGCGGCCCACGATGCGTTCGGACAGGGAGACGAGGAGCTCGTCGCCGTCGTAGATCGGGGTCTTCCAGACGCCGTTCGGGATGTGGACGTGGACGCGGTCGACGCCGGCATCGCGGAGCTTGGCCATGAGTTCCTCGGTGAGGGCCGTCTCGGCCTTGGCGAGGAGCTTGGCGCCGCCGGACGGATTCGCGACGTCGGCGGCCAGGTGACGGCCGAGGGCGGCGTCGCCGAGCGTGATGACTTCGGAACCGGGGGCCACGTCGCGCGAATCCGTGACGATGACGTCCATGGCCACGTCGCAGAGCTTACGGGTCATGTAACCGGCGTCGGCGGTCTTCAGCGCGGTGTCGGACAGGCCCTTGCGGGCGCCGTGCGTCGAGATGAAGTACTCGAGGACCGAGAGGCCTTCGCGGAAGGAGGACAGGATCGGGCGTTCGATGATCTCGCCGGAGGGCTTGGCCATCAGGCCGCGGGCGCCGCAGAGCTGCTTCACCTGCGCCTTGTTGCCGCGCGCGCCGGAGTCCATGAGGACGTACACCGGGTTGATGAGCATGCGGTGGGCGTGGCGGGGGTCGCCCTTCTTGGCGCCGGCCACCTTCGCGGACTGCGAGAGCGTGGTGTACACCGACTGCGCGATGGCGTCGGTGGCGCCGGACCAGGTGTCGACGACCTTGTTGCGGCGTTCGTCGTTGGTGATCGTGCCGGACTCGTTCTGGCGCTGGAACTCGCGGACCTTGGCGGTGGCTTCGCGGACGAGGCCTTCCTTCTCCTTCGGGTAGATCATGTCGTTCACGCCGATGGAGATGCCGGCCTTGGTCGCGATGCGGAAGCCGGTCTCCTTGAGCGCGTCGAGGACCGGGATCGAAGCCTCGCGGCCGCAATGCTTGTAGGTCTTCAGGATCAGGTCGCCGAGCTGGCCCTTCTTCACGGTCTCGTTGAAGAACCCGAGTTCGGACGGCCAGATGGTGTTGAAGATGATGCGGCCGACCGTGGTGACGATCGTGCTGCCGTGCGGGTCGCCGTGGACCGTCTTGCGGTTGAAGTCGGGGTTGGCGTAGCGGACCCAGTCATGCAGGTGCAGCGAGCCCTCGGCCTCGGCGAACGTCGCCTCGGACACGGAGCCGATGACCGGCAGGTGCGCGTCGGCGGCGGGCTTGTCGGCGGGCTCGAGCGTCAGGTAGTAGGCGCCGAGCACGATGTCCTGGGAAGGCGTGAGGATCGGCTTGCCGCTCGACGGCGAGAAGATGTTGTTCGTGGACATCATCAGGAGCTTGCACTCCATGATGGCTTCCAGGGACAGCGGGACGTGGACGGCCATCTGGTCGCCGTCGAAGTCCGCGTTGTAGGCGGTGCAGACGAGCGGGTGCAGGCGGATCGCGTCACCCTCGATGAGGATGGGCTCGAAGGCCTGGATGGACAGACGGTGGAGCGTCGGCGCGCGGTTGAGGAACACCGGGTGACCCTTGGTCACTTCCTCCAGGATGTCCCAGACCTCGGGCTTCTTCTGCTCGATGTGCTTGCGGGCGCCGCGGACGGTGTGGGCGAAGCCCAGCTCCTTGAGGCGGCGGATGATGAAGGGCTCGAAGAGGACGAGGGCCATCTTCTTCGGAAGGCCGCACTGGTTGAGCTTGAGCTCGGGGCCGATGACGATGACGGAACGGCCGGAGTAGTCGACGCGCTTGCCGAGGAGGTTCTGGCGGAAGCGGCCGTGCTTGCCCTTCAGCATGTCCGAGATCGACTTCAGCTGACGGTCGCGGTCCTTGACCGGCTTGCCGTGGCGGCCGTTGTCGAGCAAGGCGTCGACGGCTTCCTGGAGCATGCGCATCTCGTTGTGGATGATGACGTCGGGCGTCTTCATCTGGATGAGCTGCTTCAGGCGGTTGTTGCGGTTGATGACGCGACGGTAGAGGTCGTTCAGGTCGGAGGTGGCGAAGCGGCCGCCTTCGAGGGGGACGAGCGGACGGAGGTCCGGCGGGATGACCGGGAGCACCGTCAGGATCATGTGCTCGGGACGCTTGCCGGAAGCCAGGAAGCCCTGGATGATCTTCATGCGGCGGGCGATCTTCTTCTTGATCTGCTTGGAGCGCGTGGAACGGAGCTGGTCGCGGAGGTTCTCGACGGTGGCGGCGAGGTCCATCTTCTTGAGCAGCTGCTGGAGCGCCTCGGCGCCCATGCGGGCCTTGAAGGCGTCAGGGCCGTGCTGTTCGACGGCGCGGCGGTAGGCCTCCTCGTCGAGGAGCTCCTTCTCTTCCATGCCGGTCGCGCCGGGGTCGACGACGAGGTACTTCTGGTAGTAGATGACCTGCTCGAGCTGGCGGGTGGTCATGTCGAGCATCAGCGACAGGCGGCTGGGCATGCTCTTCAGGAACCAGATGTGGGAGACCGGGATCGCGAGGCGGATGTAGCCCATGCGCTCGCGGCGGACGCGGGAGACGGTGACCTCGACGCCGCACTTGTCGCAGACGACGTCCTTGTACTTCACCTTCTTGTACTTGCCGCAGTAGCACTCGTAGTCGCGGACCGGGCCGAAGATGCGCTGGCAGAAGAGGCCGTTCGGCTCGGGCTTGAACGAGCGGTAGTTGATGGTCTCGGGGCTCTTCACTTCCTTGAGGCCCTTGACCTTGCGGTTGCCGTGTTCGTCGAGCTCGTCGAGGAACTGCTCGCCGGTCCACTGGACGATCTCCTCGGGGGAGGCGATCGAGATGGCGACGAAATCGAAGGACTGCTCCTTGGTCTCGTTGGCGGTGAACTCGGGGGTGTGCTCCGGGTGGATCATGTCGGTTAAGTGCGGGGGTTGGGTGCGGCGGACGCTCAGTTGCGGTCCGGGGTGGCGGTGGTGGAGCCGAGGCGGACATCCAGGCACAGGGCCTGCATCTCCTTCATCAGCACGTTGAAGGACTGGGGCGTGCCGCTGACGAGGGTGTTGTCACCCTTGACGAGCTGCTCGTAGATCTTGGTGCGGCCGGCGACGTCGTCCGACTTGACCGTGAGGAGTTCCTGCAGGGTGTAGGCGGCGCCGTAGGCCTCGAGGGCCCAGACTTCCATCTCACCGAAGCGCTGGCCGCCGTACTGGGCCTTGCCGCCCAGCGGCTGCTGGGTGATGAGGCTGTACGGACCGGTGGCGCGGGCGTGGATCTTGTCCGCGACGAGGTGGTTCAGCTTCATCATGTAGATGTAGCCGACGACGACGTCCTGGTCGAACGCTTCGCCGGTGTGACCGTTGATGAGCATCGCCTTGCCGGTCTCGGGGAGCTCGGCCTGCTTGAGGTATTCGCGGATCTGCTTCTCGGGGATGCCGTCGAAGATGGGGGTGGCCATCTTGAGGCCGAGCTTGGAGCAGGCCCAGCCGAGGTGCGTCTCGAGGACCTGGCCGACGTTCATGCGCGAAGGCACGCCGAGCGGGTTGAGGCAGATGTCGACGGGGGTGCCGTCGGCGAGGTAAGGCATGTCCTCGACCGGCACGATGCGGGCGACGACGCCCTTGTTGCCGTGACGGCCGGCCATCTTGTCGCCGACCTGGATCTTGCGCTTGGTGGCGATGTACACCTTGACGTTCTTGATGGCGCCGCCTTCGTCGATGCCCTGTTCGATGGCTTCGACCTTGCGGGCGCGCTCCTGCTCGAGCTCGTCGAAGCGGCGGTGGTAGCCGTCGACGATCTGGCGGATCTTCTGCTTCACCGGCGAGTCGTTCATCTCGATGGAGCGGGAGACGGAGGCCAGGCGGCGGAGGAGGGTCTTGGTGATCTTGCGGTTGGCCGGGATGATGGCTTCGCCGGTCTCGGAGTTCTTGACGTCGAGCGGGATCTTCTCGCCGAGGAGGATGTTCGAGAGGGACTCGGTCATCTCCTCGCGGAGGCGGGAGTCGGCCGTGCGGTACTCTTCGTTGACCTTCTTGAGGGCGCGGCGCTGGTCGTTGGGCGAGAGGCGTCCGTCGTCCTTGTCGGTCCGGGAGGAGACCTTCACGTCCATGATGATGCCGGAGATGCCGGAGGGCACGCGGAGGGAGGTGTCCTTCACGTCGCGGGCCTTCTCGCCGAAGATCGCGCGGAGGAGCTTCTCCTCGGGGGCGAGGTCGCCTTCGGACTTCGGGGTGATCTTGCCGACGAGGATGTCGTCGGGCTTCACCTCGGCGCCGATGCGGATGACGCCGTCGCGGTTGAGGTTGCGCAGGGCTTCCTCGCCGAGGTTCGGGATGTCCCGGGTGATCTGCTCGGGCCCGAGCTTCGTGTCACGGGCGGTGACTTCGAACTCCTCGATGTGGACGGACGTGAAGACGTCGTCCTTGAGCATGCGTTCGGAGAGCAGGATCGCGTCCTCGAAGTTGTAGCCGTTCCACGGCATGAAGCCGACGAGGACGTTGCGGCCGAGGGCGAGCTCGCCCTTGTCGGTGGCGGCGCCGTCGGCGATGATGTCGCCCTGCTTGACCTTGTCGCCGCGGCGGACCAGCGGACGCTGGTTGAAGCAGGTGGAGGAGTTGGTCTTGAGGAACTTGCGGAGGTCGTAGACGTAGACGCCCTTGGCCGGCTCGCTCTTGAACTTCTTGTTCTCGAGCTGGGCGGGGGCGACCTCGCCGTCCTTCGTGATGATGATGCGGCGGGAGTCGGCGGCGGCCACGATGCCGGGGCCTTCGGCGACGATCACGGTCTTCGAGTCGATGGCGACGCGGCGCTCGAGGCCGGTGCCCACGAACGGGGCCTCGGTGACGACGAGCGGCACGCCCTGGCGCTGCATGTTGGAACCCATGAGCGCGCGGTTCGCGTCGTCATGCTCCAGGAAGGGGATGAGGGCGGCGGCGACGGAGACGACCTGCTGCGGGGAGACGTCCATGTAGTCGACGTCCTCCGGGTCGACCTCGAGGATGTCGTCGCGGTAGCGGACGGTGACCTTGCCCTTGAGGCGGGAGGCCTCGTCGAGCTCGGAGTTGGCCTGGGCGACCTTGAACTTCTCCTCCTGGTCCGCGGTCATGAACTCGACCTGGCTGGAGACCTTGCCGCGCACGACCTTGCGGTACGGGGCCTCGATGAAGCCGAACTCGTTGATGCGCGAGTAGGTGGAGAGGGAATTGATGAGGCCGATGTTCGGACCTTCGGGCGTCTCGATCGGGCAGATGCGGCCGTAGTGGGACGGGTGGACGTCGCGGACCTCGAAGCCGGCGCGGTCGCGGTTGAGGCCGCCGGGCCCGAGGGCGGAGAGGCGGCGCTTGTGGGTCAGCTCGGCCAGCGGATTGATCTGGTCCATCAGCTGGGACAGCTGGCTGCGGGCGAAGAACTCGCGGATCGCGTTGCCGAAGGGCTTCGGGTTGACGAGCTTCTGCGGGGTGATCGAGTCGACGCTCTGGTCGTACTCGTTGATGCGGGCCTTGACGGTCTTGACGACGTTCTTGAGGCCGGCGCGGCACTGGTTGGCGAGGAGCTCGCCGACGTTGCGGACGCGGCGCGAGCCGAGGTGGTCGATGTCGTCGATGGCGCCGTCGCCGGCGCTCAGCTTGCAGAGCAGCTTGGTGGCTTCGACGATGTCCTCCGGGGTGATCGTCCGGGTGTCGAGCGAGACGTCGAGGCCGAGCTTCTGGTTGAGCTTGTAGCGGCCGACGCGGCCGAGGTCATAGCGGAGCGGATCCTGGAAGAGTCGCTGCATGTGGGCGCGGGCGCCCTTGACGTTGACGGGCTCGCCGGGGCGGAGCTTGCGGAAGATCTCCTTGAGGGCCTCCTCCTCGTTGCGGACGGCGCCGATGTCCTTGCGGAGCGAGAGGATGATGGAGCCGTTGTCGAAGGCGGTGTCGAAGACGCCGAACTTCTGCTTCGGGAGCTGCCTGTGGATCTCCTTGAGGGTCTCGCGGGAGAGCTTGTCGTACTGCTTGGCGACGACCTTGCCGGTCTCGACGTCGACGATGGGGTCGGCGTAGACGAGCTGGGAGAGTTCCTCGGGGTCGAGGTCCAGGGCGGCCTTGGCGGTCAGTTCGCGGTGCTGGTAGAAGAGGGCCAGGATGTCCTTGTCGTCCTTGTAGCCGAAGGCGCGGAGGAGGGTCGTGACGAGGAACTTGCGACGACGGCGGCGACGGTCGAGGTAGACCCAGAGCAGGTCGTTCTGGTCGAACTGGACCTCGATCCAGGTGCCGCGGTCGGGGATGATGCGGAAGGCGTGGAGCATCTTGCCGCTCGTGTGGGCGGACTCCTCGAAGCAGATGCCCGGGGAGCGGTGGAGCTGGGAGACGACGACGCGCTCGGCGCCGTTGACGATGAAGGAGCCGCGGTCGGTGATCATCGGGATCTCGCCCATCAGGATCTCTTCGTCCTTGAAGGCGCCCTTCTCACGGAGGCGGAGCTTGAGCATCACCGAGATCGCGTAGGTCGTGCCTTCGCGGATGCACTCGAGTTCGGTCTGCTTCGGCATGACCAGGCCGTACTCGAGGTACTCGAGGCGGAAGTTGCCGTTGTTGCTCTCCACCGGGAAGGCCTCGCGGAAGACGGCGTCCAGGCCGACGTTCTTGCGGGCGGACGCGGATTCGTCCAGCTGCAGGAAATCGTTGAACGAGAAGATCTGGTTCTCGATCAGGTTGGGCGGAGGGATGACTTCGCGTAGTTTACCGAAGTTTTTGCGCTCTTGAGGCATGGCTGGTGAAGGTGGGCTCGGAGTGTCGGGTGGTTTCGGTGGTGCTGACTGGTTTGCCTGGTGGGGTCGGACGAGGCGGCCGGGGGGAAGAAAAAGCGGGGAGGGGTCGCCGGACCCGGGAGGGTGCTACCCTCCCCGCTCTGCGGATATGCGTCGGAAGACGGATTACTTGACCTCGACCTCGGCGCCGGCGGCCTTGAGCTTGGTCTCGATATCCTTGGCTTCGTCCTTGGACACGCCTTCCTTGACGGGCTTCGGGGCGCCGTCGACGAGGTCCTTGGCTTCCTTGAGGCCCAGGCCGGTGATGGCGCGGACTTCCTTAATGACATTGATCGGGGTAGCGCCCTTGGCCTTGAGGATGACGTCGAACGTCGTCTTCTCTTCGGCGGGAGCGGCGCCGGCGGCGGCGGCGCCGGCGGCGACGACGGCGACCGGAGCGGCGGCGGAGACGCCCCACTTGGTCTCGAGGTCCTTCACGAGGTTAGCGATGTCCAGGACGGACTGGGCGCTGAGCCACTCGATGACCTGGTCTTTGGTGATGTTGCTCATGGTATCTGGTTTCCTTGAATGGTTAGCGTCCGATGAAGGACATTTGAGGGCGCGAGGCCCCTAACCGGGGTTCTTTGGATGTGTGTTGTTTTTGGGTTTGGGTTCCCCCCGCTCGGACGCCGCCACATGGCGACGCCTCCGCGAGGAAAGGGGTCAGGCGGCCTTCTCGTCCTTCTGGCGCTTGGCGTCCAGGAGGCGGACGAACTGCGACGCCGGGGTGGAGAGCAGCGAAAGGAGCTGGGCGCGGATGCCGTCGAGGGACGGCAGCTTCGACAGGGCTTCCACTTCGGCCTTGGTGAGGATCTTGGCGTCGAGGACGCCGCCCTTCACCTCGAGCTTGGAGAAGTCCTTGAAGAAGGTGACGAGGACCTTGGCGACGCCGGTCGGGTTGTTGCCGCCGGTGACGAGGGCGGTGTGGCCGCTCAGGTGGGCGGAGATGTCCGGCAGCTTCGCCTGCTTGGCGGCGATGTTCAGGATGCTGTTCTTGACGACGTGGTACTCGGCGCCGTGGGCGCGGAGCTGGGTGCGGACGGCGGTGGCGTTCTCGACGGTGACGCCGGTGAAGTTGGCGAGCAGCAGGTAGTTGGAGCTGGCCAGCTGGGCGGCGACTTCGTCGACGAGGAATTGTTTTTCAGCGCGCATGTTCGTGGGTTCGCTTGGGCGTGGTTAGGGTTAGGCGGTCGCGACGGCGGCCGAGTAGGGCTTGAGGTCGACGCCGACGCCGGGGCTCATGCTGGCGCTGATCGTGATCGACTTGATGAAACGGCCGCCGGAGAAGCCGGCGGGCTGGGCCTTCACGAGGGCGGCCAGGGCGGCCTGGGCGTTCTCGGTGAGCTGGGCGGCGGAGAAGGACTTCTTGCCGATGACGATCACGATGTTGCCCGTCTTATCCATCTTGAATTCGACGCGGCCGGCCTTCACTTCCTTGATGGTCTTGGTGAGGTCGTCGGAGACCGTGCCGGACTTCGGGTTCGGCATGAGGCCCTTCGGACCGAGGACGCGGGCGACCTGGCGGACGTCCTTCATCGCGGAGACGGTCGAGATGGCGACGTCGAAGTCGAGGAAGCCGCCGTTGACCTTGGCGATCAGGTCGGCGAGGCCGGCGTAATCGGCGCCGGCGGCGAGGGCTTCGGCCGGGTTCTCGGTGAAGGCGAGGACCTTGATCTTCTTGCCGGAACCGTTCGGGAGCGAGACGGTGCCACGGACCATCTGGTCCGACTGCTTGGGATCGACGCCGAGGAAGGCGGAGATCTCGACGGTCTCGTCGAACTTGGCGCCGGGCATCTTCTTGATGATCTCGGCGGCCTGGGCGACGTCGTACTTGGCCTTCAGGTCGGCGACCTGGAGGGCGGCGCGGTAGCGCTTGCTGGGTTTCTTGCTCATAGCGACTTTTGGTCTCCTGCGGGATGCAGTGGTGTGGTTGGTTTAGGGTTGGGTGAAATCAGCCGACGACCTCGATGCCCATCGAACGCGCGGTGCCGGCGATCATGCGGGCGGCGTTGTCCGGGTTGACGGCGTTGAGGTCCTTCTTCTTCAGCTCGACGATCTCGAGGAGCTGCTTCTTGGTGACCTTGCCGACCTTGTCGCGGTTCGGGACCTTGGAGCCCGACTCGATCTTCGCGGCCTTCTTGAGGAGGACGGAAGCGGGCGGGGACTTCAGGATGAAGGTGAAGGACTTGTCCTGGTAGACGGAGATGATGACCGGGAGGATCATGCCGGCCTGGTCCTTGGTCTTGGCGTTGAACTCCTTGCAGAACGCCATGATGTTGACGCCCTTCGCGCCGAGCGCGGGGCCGACGGGAGGAGCGGGGTTAGCGGCGCCCGCGGGGAGCTGGAGCCTGATTTCGCCGACGACTTTCTTTGCCATGGTGGGTGTTTAGATGGTTGGGTTGATGAGAAGGGATCACTCGCGGTCGTCGCGCTCGACCTGCCAGAACTCGAGCTCGACCGGGGTGGAGCGGCCGAAGATGTCGACGGAGACCTCGAGCTTGCCGCGGTCGGCGTCGATCTTGTCGATGTTGCCGGCGAGGTTGGCGAAGGGGCCGTCGGTGATCTTCACGCGTTCGCCGATGTTGAAGCTGATCTTCGGGACCACCTTGTCGGCGGCGTCGGCGACCTGCTGGAGGATGGTGTTGATCTCCTCGGCCTTGAGGGCGACGGGGTTCTGCCCGCCGATCAGGCCGATGACGCCGTCGGTCTTGCGCAGGAAGCTCCAGGGAGCCTCGAGCAGCGTGCCTTCGTCGTCGAAGAGCCGGGCGCGGACGAAGAGGTACGAAGGGTAGAGCTTCATCTCGCTCTCGCGCTTCTTGCCGTTGCGGAAGTCCTTGACGGTCTTCACCGGCATGAGGATCTCGGCGACGAAATCGCCCATCTCCTCGTCCTTGATGGCCTTGTCGAGCAGGCGCTTCACCTTGCTCTCGTTGTTCGAGAGGGTCTGGAGGGTATACCAGCGGAAATCAGAGGGAGAGGACATGGCGGCGGATCAGCGCACGAGCTTGGTCGCGAGCTGGACGAAGTTGGAGAGGGAGAAGTCGCAGAGGAAGACGACGGCGCCCAGGAGGGCGACGGCGGCGATCACGACCAGCGTGGAGTCCGCGAGCTCCTTGGCGGTGGGCCACGAAGCCTTGACGAAGACCTCGGTGATGGTCTCGTTCCAGAAAGCGCGGAGGCGTCCGAGGAAGCTGAACATGGTGCTGGTGGTGTGTGGTGGAGAGTGGCAGGACGGGTGGGAGTCGAACCCACAACCAACGGTTTTGGAGACCGCTACTCTGCCAATTGAGCTACCGTCCTGTGCTGGTGGTTAAAGAGACGAATGCCGGGGCCCTTTTGAGGGGGCCTCGGCACCGTAGGAGGTCGTTTTTGGTCAGGAAATCACTTGGTGATCTCGAGGATCTGGCCGGCGCCGATGGTCTTGCCGCCTTCGCGGAGGGCGAAGCGCTGGCCCTTTTCCATCGCGACGGGCTTCTGCAGCTCGATCGTGATCGTGACGTTGTCGCCGGGCATCACCATTTCCACGCCTTCCGGGAGGATGACGGTGCCGGTCGCGTCGCAGGTGCCGAAGAAGAACTGCGGGCGGTAGTTGTTGGCGAACGAGGTGTGACGGCCGCCTTCGTCCTGCTTGAGGACGTAGATCTGGGCCTTGGCCACGGTGTGCGGCTTGATGGAGCCGACCTTGGCGAGGACCTGGCCGCGCTCGACCTGGTTCTTCTCGACGCCACGGAGGAGGAGGCCGACGTTGTCGCCGGCCTGGCCCTGGTCGAGCTCCTTGCGGAACATCTCGACGCCGGTGACGGTGGTCTTGATGGTGTCGCGGAGGCCGACGACTTCGATTTCTTCGCCGACCTTGATGACGCCGCGCTCGATACGACCGGTGGCGACGGTGCCGCGGCCGGTGATGGAGAAGACGTCTTCGACGGACATCATGAAGGGCTTGTCGGTCTCGCGCTTCGGCTCAGGGATCTCGGCGTCGAGAGCGTCCAGGAGGTTCTGGATGGCCTGCTCGCCTTCGGGCTTGGCTTCGAGGGCGGCGGTGGCGGAACCACGGACGATCTTGGCGTTGTCGCCGTCGTACTGGTACTTGTTGAGGAGGTCGCGGACTTCCATCTCGACGAGGTCGATCAGGTCGGGCTCGGAGAGGTCGACCTTGTTGAGCCAGACGACGATCTTCGGCACGCCGACCTGGCGGGCGAGCAGGATGTGCTCCTTGGTCTGGGGCATGACGCCGTCGGCGGCGGAGACGACGAGGATCGCGCCGTCCATCTGGGCGGCGCCGGTGATCATGTTCTTGACGAAGTCGGCGTGGCCCGGGCAGTCGACGTGGGCGTAGTGACGGTTGACGGACTCGTACTCGACGTGCGAGGCGGCGATGGTCACGGTCTTGGTGGCGTCACGGACGGTACCACCCTTGGTGATCTCGGAGTAGGACTTGTTCTCAGCGAGGCCTTTGCGGGCCTGGACGGCCACGATCGCGGCGGTGGTGGTCGACTTGCCATGGTCGATGTGACCGATGGTGCCGACGTTGACGTGAGGCTTGGTGCGGTTGAACTTCTCTTTGGCCATGGTTTTTGGTGGTGAGGAGGTGGTTGGGTTTGGTGTGTGGAAAGTGGTGGAGCCCCCGACTGGATTTGAACCAGCGACCTCGTCCTTACCAAGGACGCGCTCTGCCAACTGAGCTACAGGGGCGAACCGTCGACGTACTTGAAGACGCGAAGGGAAGGGTTTGAATGACCATCCCGCCCCCCACCGTCAAGCGGTTTTTTGCAAGGGTTTTACAACCCTTCCGGCGGCCTTTCAGGGGCCGATGATCAGGCGATAAACCCCAGCAGGAAGCCGGCTACCCCATTCGACCGTGGCTGCCCAGCGCCGCAGAGCCTCATCGACCGATTTCGACCCGGAGGAACGCAAGATCGACCCCAAAGGAGCCTTCCCCAGGCTGTCTACGCTCAAAATAACCTCAAAGTACCCATCAAGTGGGGCATTTTTTGATTTAAAAGATGTATTTTCGCTATTTTTAACCTCTAAGTGTTCAATTTTCCCACTAATAATGGATTTTACGCCCCCTCCGAGCGGTAAAACCTCAAAAAAAGCCATCCTAGGCTCCAATCGGACATCACGAAACCCAGCCGAGCCAAAGGTGGTGAGCGGCTCCTGGGCCGTCAAAGGGATGGCCAAGGCCGCGGGCGGGGCGGTCTGGCGGGGCACCTGCAGCGTGGAATCCTTCCCCAGCGGCTTGGCCGGATCAAATTGCAACACGGGCTGGGCGGCGGCGAAAGGGGCGTCCTCAGGCTGGCCGACCTCGCCTCGGCCGACCTTGGACCTCTTCGCCGGCGAGGGCAGGTAGACCGCGGAGCTGTCCAGCAGCACGACGCTCTCGGTACGGGCGTCGCCAGGCGAGACCAGCCGGACCCCTTGGGTGAGCGGACGCGCGGCCGGGCGCCCCCCTGCCCCGGGACTGAAGAAGACCAAGGCGGCGATGAAGACGGTCAGCCCGCAGAGCAAGGCCGTCCGTGTCAGCGGCGGCAGCCGGCCGCCGGTCAGGTTGCGGATGGTGGAAAGCGCGCCCATGCTCAGCGGTCGAGCGGGCGCTCCGCGACCGTGAGACGCGCGAGCGCGCCCCGCCCTTCGCGGATGTAGTTCAGGGTGAGCACCTCGCCCGGCCGACGCCGGGAGATCTCGAGCCGCATCTCGTTCCAGTTTTCGACGGGCTTGCCGTTGAGGCCGACGACGATGTCGCCGACCTTCAGGCCGGCCTTGGCCGCCGGCAGCTCATCCGAGACGACGACGAGGCGGACGCCGCCCGCCTGGCCCAGAGAGAGCTTCGTGGCTTCGGCTACGGAGAGGTCTTCGCCCTGCACGCCGATCAGGCCGCGGACGACGCGTCCCTGGTTGGCGAGGTCGAGCGCGACCGCGGTGATGAGATTCGAGGGGATCGAATAGCCCAGGCCGACGCTCAGGCCCGTGCCGGACTTGATGGCGGTGTTCATGCCCAGCAGACGGCCTTCGAAATCGATCAGAGGCCCGCCGCTATTGCCCGGATTGATGGCCGCGTCGGTCTGGATGAAATCCTCGAAGGCCATGCCCATGCCGAGCTTGCCGGAACGGCCCAAGGCCGAGACGATGCCCGAGGTGACGGTCAGGCCGGCGTCAAGCGGGTTGCCGATCGCGAAGACGACGTCGCCCACGCGGGCCTTGTCGCTGTCGGCGAAGCGGGCGTAGGGCAGTCCCTTCCCTTCGATCTTGAGCACGGCGATGTCCGTGCCGGCGTCCACGCCCAGGACCTTGGCCCGGAACTCGCGCCGGTCGGCGAGCTGGACGATGACGGTCTTGGCGACGCTGCGACGGTTCTCCTGCAGCACGACGTGGCGGTTCGTGATCACGTAGCCGTCGGGATGGATGATCGTGCCCGAGCCCAGGCCGGTGGGCAGGAGCACTTCGCCGGTCTGCTCGTCCTGCAGGACCTTCTCCGGGTCGATGCGCCCGCGGTAACGGTTCAGGACGGACTGAGGGATGACCTCGGCCGTGCGCACGCTGACGACGGCGGGCATGATCCGGGCCAGCATGTCGGCGTAGCTGGAGCCCGGGGCGCCGCGGTTGACCGGGCGGGGGTCGGTCTCGAAGGTGACGCCGGCGAGCGCCATGGCCGGCAAGAGGACAAGCGCGGTGAGATGACGGAGCATGACTCCCCCACCCTAGCCGGCCCGCCGCCCAAGGCAAGCGACCTCAGCGGGCCATCGTGAAGCCGCCGCCCGGCTGGGTCGGCTCGGCCTCGTCGCGCTCCTTGTTGAAGCGCATGGAGAAGAGGCGGGTGACGCCCTTCTCCTGCATCGTGGCCCCGAAGATGGCGTCGGCCGCCGAGACGGTGCGCTTGTTGTGGGTGATGACCACGAACTGGGAGAACCGGGTGAACTCGCGGATGATGTCAGTGAAGCGGCTGACGTTGGCGTCGTCCAGCGGGGCGTCGAGCTCGTCGAGGACGCACAGGGGCGAGGGCTTCACCATGTAGATGGCGAAGAGCAGCGCCACGGCGGTCATCGTCTTCTGGCCGCCGGAAAGCAGGGTGATGCCGCGGAGCTTGGTGCCGGGCGGCTGGGCGACGATCTCGATGCCGCTCTCGAGCGGGTCTTCGGCCTGGACCATGGTGAGGTCGGCCGCGCCGCCGACGAAGAGGCGTTCGAAGGTGAACTTGAAGTTCTTGCGCACCTGCTCGAAGGTCTCGGTGAAGAGCTTGAGCGAGGTCTGGTTGAGCTCGTCGATCGCCTTGGTGAGCTCTTCCTTCGCCTTCCAGAGGTCGTCGCTCTGCTTGGTGAGGAAGTCGTGGCGGTCGCGCAGGGAGGAGTACTCCTCGACGGCGACGAGGTTGACGGAACCCATGCCGGCCATGCGGTCGCGCAGGTCGGCGATCTCGCGCACGAGGGGCGGCCAGTCGGCGGATTCCATGGCGGCGAGGTCCTCGGCGGTCGGCTCGCCGCGGCGGGCCACGGCCTTCGGCGCCGGGCGGGAACCTTCTTCGTCGGTCTCCTCGAGGTCGTCGAAGCTGGCGATGCCCTCGGGCTCGCCGTCGGACAGCCAGAGCTGGAGGCGCCAGTCGACCTCGGCGACGTCGAGCTGGTGGTCGGCCTGGACCTTCTCGACGATGAAGCCGCACTGCGAGGTCTGCTCGGCGAGCGAGACTTCGAGGCCCTTGAGACGGGCGTCGGCGACGCGGAGGCGGTCGCGGTCGACGGAGAGCACGCGGTCCTCGGACTCGACGGCGGCGTCGGTCTCGGTGAGCGCGACGCGCTGCTCGTTGAGCCTGGCGCCGGCGGCCTCGACCTCGCCGGCGAGGCGGCCGGACGTCTCACGCGCGGTCACGGCCAGCGCCTTGAGTTCGGCGATGAGCTTCTCGTTCTGCTGCGCTTCGACGCGGCGGGAGTTCAGGCGGGCGGTGGCTTCGGCGCGGCGCGACTCGAGGTCGGCGAGCTCGCGGCCGACGAGTTCGAGCCGCTGGCGCTGTTCGGCGAGCGAGAGCCGGACGTCGCCGAGGGCGTTGCGACGGAGCTCGGCCTCGGCGCGGGCGGCCTCGAGCTGGCCTTCGCCCGAAGAGATCGTCGCGCGGAGCTCGGCGACCTGGGCGTCCTTGGCCGTCAGGGTCTCCTGGGCGCGGTCGCGGCGCTTGAGCGCCTCGGACTTGGCGTTGTCGAGTTCGGCGAGCTGGCGCTCTTCGCGCTGGATGCGGTCGTCGGCGGCGGTGAGCGTCTGACGGGCGGAACGCTCGTCGGCCTGGGCGACGGAAAGCTCCTGCGCGGCGAACTGCGTGGCGTCGCGGGCGGCCGAGACGTCGAGCTCGTTGGCGTCCATCGCGGCCTGGATGCCGAGGGCCTTCTCGTTGAGCGTCGTGAGCTGGTCGTTCTCGGCCTCGAGCGAGGCGCGCACGGCGCGGATCTCGCTCTCGCGCGAGAAGACGCCGGAACCCGCGTTGGCGGCGGCCTTGCGGGGCTTGCCGGCGTAGACGAGGCCGCGCCGGTCGACGAGGTCGCCGTCGGTGGTCGCGACGAGGAAGAATTCGAAGCCGGGGTTGGCGCGCCACCACTGGATGAAGTCGCCGAGGGACGGGCAGACGTAGCAGCCGTCGAAGAGATTCGCGACCAGACGGGCGTGGTCCGGGGACTTGGCCTGGACGGCCGAGGTGGCCGGGCGGAGCCAGCCGGGGGCGGCGGAACCGGCGCGGGCGGCCGGCGGAGCCTCGACCTGGAAGACCGCGCGGCCGAGCTGGCGCTCGCCCATCTTGGCGACGATGCCCGGCAGGAACTCGGCGGAGTCGAGGGCGACGGCTTCGGAGGCGGCGCCGAGGATGTTCTCGAGCGCGGCGGCGGCGGTGACGTCGACGACGGTCACGAGGTCCGCGAGGGCGGAGGCCTTGCCGGAGCGCAGCTCGTCGGCGAACTCGCCGCGCAGGACGGCCTTGGCGGCTTCGGAGAAGCCCTCGAGGCGCGACTGCATCTGTTCGAGCAGGCCCAGCTGGGCCGAGAGCTTGGCGACCTTGCGGTCCTGTTCGGAGATCGTCTGCTGGAGCGCGCGGAAATCGTTGAGGAGGTCGCGGCCCTTCTCGGTCGCTTCCTGCTCGGCGGTCCGCGCGGCCTGGAGCTCGCCGTGGCGGGTCGTGACGACGGCGCCGGATTCGGTCACGCGCTGCTCGAGGGCGAGGCGGTCCTGCTTCGCCTGGGCGAGCGAGTCGGAAAGGTCGACGTGACGGGACTGGTAACCGCGGAGGTCGACCTCGAGGTTGGTCACGTCGCCGCGGGCGCGGGTCATCTCGCCTTCGGCCACGAGGATGTCCTGGCGGGCGCGGCGGAGGCGGTTCTCGGCCTCGACGACCAGGCGGGCGGCCTCCTCGACCTGCGCGGTCTTCTCGCGGTAGGCGGCGTCGGTGGCGGAGACGGAGCCGGCGGCGGTCGACTTGGCGTCGGAACTGCCGCGGAGGCGAAGCTCATACTCGGCGATCTGGACTTCGGCTTCCTGCGCCTCGCGGCGGGCCTCGGCGAGGCGCGAAGCGAGGTCGTCGGAACGCAGGTCGGAAGTGCGGGCCTCGTTCTCCGCGTTCTCGCGGGCGGTACGCAGGTCGAACAAGGCCTGCTGGGCGAGCTGGACCTGTTCGGCGAGCTCGGCGCGGCGGGCGCGGGTCTCGAGCAAGGCGGCCTCGCGGTCGCGGAGCCCGTCGGTGAGGGCGGCGACGTCGGCGCGGCACGCGGTCGCGTCGGCTTCGAGCGTCGTGACCTGGGCGCGACGGTCCCCGAACTGCTTGGCGTGCCAGGCGAGGTCGAGGTGCGTGAAGCGGTGGCGGAGGCGGCGGTAGCGCAGCGCCTTGGCGGCCTGACGGCGGAGGGAGGCGATCTGCCGGCCGACTTCGCTGACCACGTCGGTGATGCGCGCGAGGTTGGCGTCGACGCCGCTGAGCTTGTTGAGCGCCTCGCGGCGCTGGGCCTTGTAACGGGTGATGCCGGCGGCCTCTTCGAAGAGGTAGCGGCGCTCGGCGGGGTTGGCGGACAGGATCTGGTCGATCTGGCCCTGCACCATGAACGAGTAGGACATCCGGCCGATGCCGGTGTCCATGAACAGGCGCTGGATGTCCTTCAGGCGCGAAGGCTTGCCGTTGATGAAGTAGTCGCTGGCGCCCTCGCGGGAGAGGCGGCGCATGACCGAGACTTCGGCGAAGGCCGTGCCCAGCTCCTTCTCGCAGTCGGCGAAGATGAGCTCGACCTCGCACTGGGGGAGGGGCTTCCGGCGGTCGGTGCCGGCGAAGATGACGTCCTGCATCGCCGGGGCGCGCAGGGACTTGGCGGACTGCTCGCCCAGGACCCAGCGGATCGCGTCGACGATGTTGGACTTGCCGCAGCCGTTGGGCCCGACCACGGCGGTGACCCCCGGACGGAGCTCGATGCGGGTCCGGTCGGCGAAGCTTTTGAATCCGTTGGCGACGATTTCCTTGAGGTACATCGAGGGGTGAACCGAACGATTGCCCTGCCCTACCCCCGCCGCAAGCGTCTTGTGCCCTCCGGGAGTCCCACTTATTCACGGCCGCAAATACCCTTGGATTCGGGGTTGACGAAAGGCCTCCCCCCTTGTTCTTTCGACCCTCCAAACGCTCACATGTCCGTAGAAATCAAGATTCGCAAAGGCGAGACCGTCGACAAGGCTCTCCGCCGCCTCAAGAAGAAGATCGACCGCGAGGGCATCATCAAGGACGCCCGCGCCAAGCGAGGCTTCGAGAAGCCGGCCGAACGCCGTCGCCGCAAGAAGAAGGTCAAGAACTTCAGCGCCTACCTGCGCAAGAAGTGGGACAACGTGTAAGCGTCCCTCCCGACCCGAGCACCTGAAGGCCCGTCATCGCGACGGGTCTTCTGCTTTGGGGAAGCCGCCGGCCGGGCCGGACGCAGGCACAAAAAGGGCCGAACCCGGAGGTTCGGCCCTTGGTCTCGGCGAAGCCGGCGAGGCTCAGCGGAGGAACAGCAGCTCCTGGTAGGACGGCAGCGGCCAGTATTCGTCGGCGACGATCTCTTCGAGGGCGTCGGCGGCGGCGCGGACCTTGAGCATGGCCGGCAGGACCTTGTCGCACGAATGCTTGGCCTGGGCGTGCGTGTCGGACTTGCTGACGTCGCGGGCGGCGTCGAGGGTGTCGATGGCCGAGGCCAGCTCGTCGGCGAGGGCGACGACCTGCTTGCGAAGCTTGCCGCCCGACTTGGTCTTCTCGACCGGGGTGAGGTCAGCGGCGTACTTGAGGGCGGCCGGCAGGAGGAGCGTCTTGGCGATGTCGGAGACGAGCTTCGACTCGGTGTTGATCGCGAGCACGTAGGAGTGCGTGTAGATCTCTTCGCGGGACTCGAGCTCGGCCTTGGAGAGGACGCCCTGGCGCTCGAAGACCTCGATGGACGACTTGGCGACGATCTCGGGGAGCGCGTCGGGGGTCGTGCGGAGGTTCTTGAGACCGCGCTTGGCGGCTTCCTTGTGCCACTCCTCGGAGTAGCCGT